>JAGSHR010000100.1 GCA_029855985.1 Candidatus Njordarchaeota archaeon | reverse complement strand
GAGCTCAATATAAAATAATTGTCAAAATAATACTATAAATATTTCTTATATTAATTGTTGTTAGCTCTGGATAACATCCCAGTTATATGTACTTAAAAAGAAAAAGAGAGAAAAGTAAAATAAAAAATATTAAAAATTAATCTTAATCGCCTAGATTATATTTATTCCTTAGTTGTTCAACGTCTTCTTGAGTTAACGGTAATGGAACTTTCACAGTGCCATTCTTGATTGCATTAGCAAAGTCATCTACTTTGTTCCATATCCAGTCAGGTATAGATTCCCTCATTTGAGTAACTTTCTGTATTATCTCTGTTTTATTTAGTTGTCTACCACTCTCAATAGCAACATCAATGAATGTTGATAAATCATCTAGTGTACTGACGCTTATACCTCCCTCTGTTAAACCGAGTTCTAATACTCCCCCTTCAAATGTTCCTTCAACTACCCTCTTTACTGCTTCGTAAACTCCAACATCGACTCTTTTCATCATGCTAGCTAATATAAAACCAGGTTTAATCCAGTCTTGATCTGCATCAACACCTATTGCAAATGGTGGACCCATGTCTCTGCCCTGGGCTGTTGCCCACTCTTCAACTTTATCAAAGACTCCGAGACCGACCGCTCCAGCTGCTTGATAAATTACTCCCGCTCCGCCTTCTAACATCGCCTGTGCTGCTGTTTTACCTAGAGCGGGATCTGTGAATGACCCGGTGTACTGCCAGTATATCCTTGTTATGTTTGCTCCTGTTTCGTTGATTGCCCAGTGTACCCCGAATTTGAATCCTATTTCGAATTTCCAGAGTACTGGGATTTCTATTCCAAGTACGTTTCCTACTGCTGTGTAGTTGTAGTAGTCTGCTACCATTGCGGCTAGCGCTCCGACTAGCGCGCTTCCTTCATGTTCCCTGAATAGAATTGACATGACGTTTGGTAGGTCTGGTATGTACCCGTCGATTATCGCGAATTTTTGGTTGGGATATTCTCTTGCTGTTTGGTTTACTGCTTCTGTCATTAGGAATCCTACTGCTATGATTATATCGTATTCTCCTGTTTCAGCTAGTTGTCTTAGGTTTGGTAAGTAGTCTTCTGACCGTTCGCTTTGGACTTCCTCTAGTTCTAGGTTAAAGTCTTTTGCTGCTTTGCTTGCTCCCATGTAAGCCATATCGTTGAAGCTTAGGTCTCCTCTTCCTCCTACATCGTATACTACTGCGATTTTTCCTTTTGCTGCCGTTGTTGGTTGGTAGTAGAATGCAACATATACTCCGGCGGCGGCGATTACGATTATTACGCCTAGGGCGAGTAGAATTGTTCTATTCATAGTTTACACATCGTTTAAACGTGTTAGGTTTTTAGGATATAGTAGGATACTTTTTACGTTATAAAAATCGTTTCGCATTTTAATTAATGCCGTTTAAAAATAATAGATTCAGTTCAATCTCATCTCTTATTTAGCTACTCGTAAAAGTTTTCTAAGAGCATGCTAATTGAGAAATTCTGTTTGATGTTTTTATTCTTTATTATGTTTAACTTCAATAAATTCCCACATAACATCACGGATTGATGAATTCAAACTGTTAAAATTGAGTCTTATGGGGTTTTTGGTGAATCCATTGAACGAATATGAAAATGATGCTGTATATATGAAAGACATAGTGAAGGTTTATTCGAATGGAACCGTAGCCCTGAAAGGAGTCAGTTTCGCAGTAAAAACAGGAGAAATACATGGTTTACTAGGTGAAAACGGTGCAGGTAAAACAACACTAATGAATATCTTATCTGGGTATATCAAACCAACAGCTGGTGAAATCTACATACAGGGTGAAAAAGTTGACATAAAGAATACTCAAACTGCTTTAAAGCTTGGCATAGGGATGGTGCACCAACACTTCACGTTGATCGATGAGTTCACTGTAATCGACAACATCATTATGGGTATGGAGCCCCTAAAAAACGGTTTCTTTATAGATTATGAAACAGCTAAAAGCAAAGTTAGTGAGTTAATGGAGAAAGTTGGGCTGCATGTTCCCCTAGACGTTAAGGTTGAGTACTTGTCTGTGGGCGAGAAACAAAGAGTTGAAATACTAAAAACCTTGTATAGAGGAGCAAAAATCCTGATCTTAGATGAACCTACGGCTGTTTTAACCCCTGTTGAAGTTAAAGAATTATTTAATCTGCTGAGAGAGCTTAAAAACTTGGGTGTTACTATAATCTTCATTTCCCACAAGTTAAAAGAAGTCCTTGAAATAACCGATAGAATCACCGTGCTAAGAAAAGGGGTAAACATGGGGACAATTGAAACCAGCAAAGCAACTCCAGAGTTACTAGCAAGACTAATGGTGGGACGCGAAGTTATATTTGAACTCGAAAAAACCGAAACCAAAGTTGGAAAACCAATTCTAAAAGTGGAAAATTTGTGGGTAAAAAATGATTTAGGGTTAGATGCTGTTAAAGGGATAAGCTTCGAGATTAAATCGGGTGAAATATTCGGGATCGCTGGAGTTGAGGGGAATGGGCAAAGTGAACTAGTTGAAGCATTAACTGGGCTTAGAAAGATAGAAAAGGGCGAAGCGTACATTGATGGCAACCGAATAACCAATTTGTCCCCCCTAGAGATTTTTAGACTTGGAGTAGCCCATATCCCCGAAGACAGACATAAATGGGGGTTAATCCTTGATTTCTCCATTTACGAAAACATGATACTGGGTAAACACAGGTTCTACCCTTACCTTAAGGGTATGTTTTTAGACTATGAGTATATAATGGAAGAAGCAGAAAGACTCGTAAGAGACTTTGAGATAATGACCCAAGATATATCAGTACCAGTGAAATCCTTAAGTGGCGGTAACCAACAAAAAGTTATAGTCGCGAGAGAATTTAGTAAAAACCCGAAAGTGGTCATTGCATCACAACCAACAAGAGGTTTAGATGTCGGCTCCACAGAGTATATTAGGAAAAAGCTCCTCGAGTATAGAAGTAAAGGCGCTGGCGTACTATTGGTGTCCGCGGATCTTGATGAGGTTCTCCAACTAAGTGATAGAGTTGCCATAATGTATGAGGGGGAGTTTATGGGTATCTTTGACCCCAAAGAACTAGACGAAGAGAAACTTGGATTGTTAATGGGCGGAAGGAGGTTGGAAGCATGAATATGAAGGAGAAATTAGAGAAATTCAAAATAACTTTACCTAAATTTAAATTTGACCCTAATGCTCTCTTAGAGCAGATAAGTAATCCCTTAATAGCTGTAATTGTAGGCTTAATTATATCAGATATTTTCCTAGCTATTATGGGTTTTGACGCAATCGCTGCAACTCAAGCGCTTTTTAGAGGAAGTATGGGCTCCCAATATGCGATAGCTTCCACATTGAGCAAATCTGTTCCATTAATGCTATCCGGTTTAGCCTTCGCGGTTGCTGCAAGAGCTAAAATATTCAATATTGGGACTGAAGGGCAATTCTATATGGGAGCTCTAGTTGCCGTGATAGTTGGTTCAATGTTCACAATTTGGTCCCCCCTACACATTCTCATAATAATCATAGTTGCATTTTTGGCAGGTGGTCTTCTAGCCCTTCCAGCAGCCCTCCTGAAGGCATATAGGGGCGTAAATGAAGTTATTACTACAATAATGCTTAACTGGATTGCCTACTACCTGGTTAAGTACATTGCCAGCCATATCATATACGATCCAAACAAACCATACAAAACAGTTGATGTAAGTAATACTGCAACCTTCCCCACATTAATATCCAAAACGGATCTTACCTTTGCAATTTTCGTATCCATATTATTCGCTATTCTCGTCTACTTTTACATGTGGTTAACAGTAGACGGATACGAGATAAGGGCAGTTGGATTAAATCCCCACGCTGCCGAGTACGCTGGAATAAACGTTAAATTAACAACTATAAAGGCCCTAGTGGTCAGTGGAGGCTTAGCTGGCATCGGAGGAGCACTACACATAATGGCTACTGTTCACTATTTTGATACAGCATTAACCTACATAATGAACTATGGTTTCGATGGAATTACAGTTTCCTTGCTTGGTAGGAACCACCCTCTTGGCATAATATTCTCAGCGATATTCCTAGGCGGACTGAGAGCAGCAAGTCCAGCGATGCAGATTTTCGCTAAGATTCCAAAGGAAATAGTAGTTGTTTCTCAAGGTATCATTATTATGATAGTGGCAATACCATCTATAATCGATTTACTTAGGAAACAAGAGATAAGTGTTGAAGAAATAATGGAGAAAAAAGAAGTAAACCCATCTAGCGAAGAGAAAACGGAGGTGTAAACTATGGTTATTGACGCCGTTTTCATATTATTCTTAATAATCGCCACCATTGACCTCATGATACCACTCGTCCTCGCAAGCCTTGGAGAGGTTATAACTGAGAAATCGGGAATCGTAAACATAGGGCTTGAGGGGATAATGCTCATGTCCGCTTTAATAGCGGTCTATGCAACGGAAATATTTCAAAGCTGGGTAATGGGGTATCTCATAGCTGGATTATTTGGAGCTTTCATTGGTTTGATTCACGGTCTAATCTCAATATACTTGAATGGGGATCAAATTGTGAGCGGAATAGGTATAAACATTATTGGTCTAGGTTTTACTCCATTTATGATACAGGCGATATGGGGTGTTTCAGGTCAACATGGGTTGGACACGAATCTAGCTGTTCCCCGATTCGTACTCTCAATTGCGGAAAAAACCGCCACGATAAGCCCTATGTTCATCGTAATCATAATTCTCGTATTTGGAACATACATAGTATTCAAATATACTAACCTAGGATTGATCGTTAGAGCTGCAGGAGAAAATCCTGAGGCAGTAGAAGTCATCGGCGTAGATGTTAGATTAGTACGACTCATAGCAACCGTAATCGGTGCTTTTCTCGCAGGTCTAGGTGGAGCATACTTAAGCATAGACCTAACCAAATTCATCACTAAAAACATAACATCAGGGAGAGGATTTCTAGCGCTCGCAAATGTTGTCTTCAGCAGGTGGGACCCACTATTAGTTCTCGTGGGAGGGTTTATTTTTGGTTTCTTCGATGCACTAGCAATTAAAGCAGATGTGTTTGGCTTCAAAGAATACGTGCCAACAGATTTCCTAAAAATGACACCATACATAGCAACGTTAATAATCGTAGCAGGCTTCATAGGGAAAGCAAAAGCACCAAAGGCACTAGGGGAACCTTACGTGAAAGAATAGAAATAATCTCAATCCCCAATTTTTTCCCAATAACACGAAAATCTCTAAAAATGTGAATTTATAAAAATGCAAACTCTATTTGCCCTTTATCACTATTTTAGTGCCTCTTAAACGTTAACATTATCCCTCTTTGAATTTACCTGGTTTTGTTGGCATTATCTTTTTCGATCCTTGCGAGGTTTCAGTTTGCACCTCGTATTTTAAACCTCATGATAATTATGTATGATTTTTACGGAGTTTATAGGTTATTCTTTTTAAATTCTTGATTTGTTTTGGTGGTTGGTTTGCCTATTCCTCTGGCTTTTATCGCTCCTCATGGCGACGAGCTTCTTCCTGAGATTTATCCTAAGTTTGATGAAAGAATGTTGGGGCTTAATAGAGCGTTGAAGAGTATGGCGGGTGAGATTAGGAAGCTGGGTCCTGATTCTATTGTTATTGCTACTCCTCATAATTTGAGGTTGAGGGGATTTATCGGCGTTATTGGTTCTGAGTATATTGAGGGGTCTTGGGGTGGTGGTGACGCTAAATTATTTTTGAGAGTCAGGGTTGATAGGGATCTAGCTAAGGGCATTTATGGGTTTTCCCGTGATAGCGATCTTCCTGTGGTTTATGTTAATTATGGTACTGCTGGTGGTCCGCTCTCAACCATGTGTATGGATTGGGGTACTTTTATTCCCATCTGGTTTGTTCATAGGGAGTATTTGGCTCATGATGAAAAGTTGCCGCCTATTGTTGTTGTAACTCCCTCTAGGGAAATTCCTTGGAGTGTTCTTGTGAATTTTGGCTTCAAGGTTAGTGAGGCTGTTGAGCATTTGAATAAAAAAGTTGTATTTATTGCTAGTGCTGATCAGGCTCATGCTCATGATCCTAGTGGCCCGTATGGTTTTGATGAAGCTGCTTCTGAGTATGATGAGAAGGTGATTGAGATAGTTAAGTCCGGGAACTTGGAGGGATTGTTGGATTTTGATGCTTCTTTTATTGAGAGGGCTAAGCCTGATAGTTTTTGGCAAATGCTGATTTTGGCTGGTATTGTGAAGAGAGAGGGGCTTAGGTTTAGGGATTATGTTTACGGTAGACCCACGTATTTTGGAATGCTTTACGCTGCTTTCACGAAATAATTATTTTAATTTAATTTGACTTCTCCGTGTTTTTCTCTTTTTTCTCTATTTTAACTGTTTCCCCTAGTTTCATTGAGGCGTAGGCTAAAGCAATAATGCTTATTAGCGCCGATACTAGGAAAATCAGTGGGGGCGCGTACTCGTAGTATATGTACCCACTTACTAATTGTCCCGTTGATAATGAGACGTTCATTATGAATCCGAATAGCGCTGAGATTTTTCCTCTCACTTTTGGCACTGTTAGGTCTGCTAGTACAGATTGGATCGCGGGGAAACTTAATGATCCTCCGATCCCTAAGAATATGCCTGCTGTGAAAAGTGTTATCATTGGTGTTGAGATCTGTAGTTTTCCTGTTCCTAATAGGTAAAGGATGAGGTTCCCTATTCCCGTGGTTATCGTGCTGATTATTATTGCAATTTTTCTTCCAAGTATGTCCGATATGTAGCCTGACGGTATTGAGAATGCTAATTGGACTCCAAATATGAAGAGGTAAAAGTATCCCCAGATTTCTTTTCCGAAGTTCAAATAGTATGTGACGTAGAGGGGTAATAGGTACGTTATTCCTGCTATTAAGTTGAGTATAAAGGCGATGACCATTATGTGTTTTAGGTGCTTGAAAATCCATTTTAGTGCGAACTTATAGTCTTCTACAAAAT
>JAGSHR010000262.1 GCA_029855985.1 Candidatus Njordarchaeota archaeon | reverse complement strand
TTTAGAGGTTAAACCGGATGACCCTGTTGTGTTGTCTAAGATTGCGGAGGTTCTCATTGAGCAGAATCGGTTGGATGAGGCTAGGGTGTATCTTGAACGGGCTGAGAAATCTGGAGGTCGAAAAGAGACAGTCTACTGGTTAGCCAAAGGAGATTTATTCAAAGCCATGGGTAAAACTAAAGAAGCCGCAGAATGCTATAAAATGGCCGCCAAAATAAGTGGCACACCCCTAACTCAAGGTATTGTTGAAAAGGAACTCAAATCGCTAGGCGAGTAAAATATGTAAGAATTTAAGATTACCGGTTCGATCCCAAAGCTAGTTTGCTAGTAGAGTAATTTAAAAAACTTCGTTAATAGATACGTATTTAGACAAAAATTAACTTCAAAGACATCTATGGATCAACTTACTTTGTAGTAGAAGCAGGCATGACATTTAATCGCTTATTTACTATTTTTTGCTAAAAAGATTTTCTCGTTTAACTCTTTTTGATACCTCAATTCGTTCTGAGGTGTTGGGGGGGTAAAAATTTAGTTGAGGAAATTATTAAGTTGGTTGAATAACTTTGTCAACATATGACGTGATATATTGACGAAGATGATACCAAACATAACATAATATCATTTAATAGAAAGTCAAAAAGTCTAAAGCTTTTTTGTGTATGAGCTTCTTATTGGTGCTGTTGCCAAGAATAGTGGTATGTCATCTTTTTTTAGCGTTATTGTTTTTATTGGCCTTCTAGTTATTGTTGGTTTTAGTGTCCATTTTACTTCTACCCCGTATAATTTGTTATCGTTTGTTTTAATGATTATGTCAATTTCTGTCGAGTTTCTCCAATAGTATATTTCAGTTATTCTAGCTATGTGCGTTGCTACTAGGGATTCCACTTTTTGTTCTTCTGTAACGTTTTCCCTTGTCCATCTTGCAGCCATATCATATAGGAATGGATCTGTTATGTGAATTTTCTTGTTTTTTCTACGGTACACTTTCCCGTTTGGGTCCATGAACATTTGTGTTTTTAGGAAGAAGATGTTTTCGAGGAGTTCGATGTATGATCTAACGGTATTGGGTGATAAGCCAATTTCTTTTCCTAGTGTATTCCAGCTTAGAGGACTTAACCTGGATCTTATTATTAATCCTACGAGGTCTCTTGCAACTTTGTCGCTTTTACCATTTTTTATGATATCTGTTCTTAACCAGTCTAGGTAGGCTCTATAACTCTCTAATATTGTTCCCCTCTTGGAATACTCTTTAATAGAAAGGGGGAATCCTCCCGTCGCAAGGTACTCTTGGAAGTCATTTTCTATTGTTTTCTTGAGGAGCCTATTTGCATCTAAGAGATCCCCTAAGTTATTGAGGGAAACGGGTTTTTCCACGATTCTTCTCTTCTTTATTGATTTCTCGTACTCATTAAATGTTAAAGGCAGTAGATAGTAGTCCTCTCCATGACCCCTTCTTCCTGGAAAACGCTCTTTTCCAGCAATTAAATCGATGCTCGCGGAACCCGAAACAAAAATCACATCATTCTTAAGTTTCCCTTGATCAATCCTTGATTTTAGTGCTCGCCACCACTCATCAATGAACGTTACCTCATCAATGAATATAACCGAACTACGAACACCAATGTTATCCCTAAACCTAAGGTAGGAATCCAACAACTCGCCAAGCTCGTGGTAATCAGATAACTCGTCGCAAGAAATATAGAAAATTGATTCTGGCTTAAACATCTTCAAAAGACGCTCATGAATATAAATCATGATAGCAGTGGTTTTCCCAATTTGCCTAGGACCAATCAAGAAATTAAGCGAGAAGGGTTTAACATCAAACATGCTAATTATATGGGGAACCCATCTGACCTCAGACTCCAGCCAATCCTGATACACCCAATGTTGCTTACCAACCCACCATGGATTATACTCATCCATTTGCAATACCACTGCAAACATATATTTAAATAATTTGCAACAAAATTGCAAATATAAACATAACTTAAAAAAATCTCTATTCCCTGCCCATTTAGCGCAAAAAAAGAGACATAGAGACTCAAGGAAAAATTGAATAGAGTTATCACTTTCATCCCAAATCATAACATCCTGATCTTCACAGTTTCATCATTTGATCCATTATTTAGAGTCCACTAGAGCACCTAGCGACAATTTAAATAGTCCCCTTGCGCTCAGAATTCAATATGCATACCTCATCTTCACTAGTTGCCCCAACTTAAACCCCACACAACGATAACCTTGTTTCACTCCAAGTATCTAATTGCAAACCCCAACAACACCCCTAACATTCCCCTCTCCCTAACCTAACCGCTCTCCCCAATGAACCATCAACATTCGTAAAATCCAGCCCCACAACAAAAACTCTCACCAGAAATTCTAAGTCATCTCTCACAACAAACCAAAAAAATATAGAAAACCGCAAACCATCAAATCTCCAACCAACAACAAAAAAACTAGAAAACAAAAAATAACACCAGAATAAAAGATAGAAACTAATACAGAAATGGTGGGCCCGCGCGGATTCGAACCGCGGACCGACGGGTCTCTCACTCGCCTCAAGACGTTCTGGAGGCGGGCTATGAGCCCGCCGCTCTACCGGGCTGAGCTACGGGCCCATGTTT
>JAGSHR010000155.1 GCA_029855985.1 Candidatus Njordarchaeota archaeon | reverse complement strand
ATAATATATTTTTCTAGAGGTGTATATTATGCCCCTGTTACAAAGATTAAAAAATTGGGCGCTGCGTCGATCCATTTGGGTCTACCACTTAAACACTGGAAGTTGTAATGGATGTGATATCGAGATACTGGACGCTTTTACTCCTCGTTACGATGTTGAACGTTTTGGAATAAAGCTAGTTGGTTCTCCTAGGCACGCTGATGTTATCGTAGTAACTGGAAATTTAACAAGTAAGGCTTGGGAGAGAGCCAAAAGGGTAATTGAACAAGTTCCAGAACCGAGATTCATTGTTGTAGTTGGTTCATGTGCCGCCACAGGGGGATTGTTCCAGGGTTCTTATAACTTACACGGTCCAATAGACCGCTTTCTCAACGTTGACGCCTATGTTTTCGGTTGTCCCGCAAGACCAGAAGCAATCATTGACGCATTCTACAAATTAATTAAAAAATTAGAGGAGGCTAGAAAATGATAGATGCAAGCGATTTAGTTTCTAGAATCAAAAACAAGTTCGAAGCCGTGGAAATTGAACAAGATAAATGGGGAGACCTCTGGGTTAAAACCAGTGTAGAAAACTTTAAGGAGCTAATGTCGTTCTTGAGGAGTATTGGGTATTCTCACTTGACAACGATTTCAGCCGTAGATTATATTGATAATAACGAGTTTGAGTTGATTTACCACTTAGTTGCTTTTGACGAGGTAGAGTACAGGATTCCTATTAACGTGAGATTTAGGATTCCTAGGGATGATCCTAAGGCACCGAGCATACTGGATATTTATCCTAATGCTCTGGTTTACGAGAGAGAGGTGTTCGATCTGATGGGAATAATCTTTGAGGGTCATAAAGATTTGAAGAGGATATTGTTGCCAGAGGATACGCCTGTTGATTTTCACCCTCTCAGAAAGGATTTTAAAATTAAGGTAGGTGAGAAAGAATGAGTTATAAAATGCCAATTGGGCCGATTCATCCCATGTTAAAGGAGCCTATAAACTTGACTTTTTACTTGGAGGGCGAATTAATTATTGACGCTGAACCTAACATCGGTTTCGCCCATAGGGGTATCGAAAAAATCGCTGAAAGTAAAACTTGGTTCCAAAACCTCTATCTTTTAGAAAAGGTTTGCGGTATCTGTTCAGCTTCGCACCAAGGTTGCTATGCTCAAGGTGCAGAGAGAGTCTTCGATGTAGAGGCACCTGAGAGAGCGTTGTATATTAGAACCCTCATGTGGGAGCTAGAGCGTCTTCACAGTCACCTCTTGTGGATTGGGGTTGTTGCCCACTTACTCGGTTTTGACACTCTGTTCATGTACACTTGGAAGGACCGAGAAAAGGTACTTGACGTTGTTGAAGCTATTTCAGGGAGGAGAGTGGGCTACAGTATCAACACGGTTGGCGGTGTTAGGAAGGACCTTGATGACTCCTTGCTAAACATGGTTAGGAAAATGTCCAAGTACTTGAGGGATAGAGTGAAGTACTATGAGAAACTCTTGACCACCGAGAAAACTATACTTTTGAGAACACAAAATCTAGGAATATTGAAGCCTGCTGATGCTATTAGACTTGGAACTGTCGGCCCAACTGTGAGGGGATCCGGGTTAAAGAGGGATATTAGGGGTGATTACCCCTACGCGGTATACAAAGAAAGCCCATTTGAGACGGTTACCTTTGATTCGTGCGATGTTTTTGCAAGAGTTGTTGTTAGAGTCAGGGAGATGTATGTGAGTTTAGACATTATTGATTGGATTTTAGAGGAAATCCCAAGTGGGAAAGTTGATCTGGGTATTTCTCCCTTCAAGAAGCCTCCAGTTAATGAGGCTACAAGCAGAATAGAAGCTCCTAGAGGCGAATTATATTATTACTTAAAGTCAGACGGTAAGCTAACCCCCTATAGGATAAAGATCCGGACGCCAACGCTCGCTAACATTATATCCGTGATCGAAATGGTGAAGGGACATTATATCGCCGATATTCCACCAATAGTGGGCAGTATTGACCCATGTATGTCATGTATGGATAGAGTATTACTCGTTGACACTCGGAAAAACGAGGAAAGAGAAATGACCGAGAATGAGCTAATACGCTACTCAATTAAATGGTATAAAAAGAATTGGAACTGGGTTAAGGAGGAGCGTGAATAGAAATGTCATGGGGAGCGGTAGCTAAAGAAGTTATAAAGAACCTCTTCAGAAAGCCCGTAACAGTTAATTACCCTGTAGAAAAACTTGAACCACCTGAGAGACTTAGGGGAAAACTAGGCTTCATAGAGGAAAAATGTCTTGGTTGCGGTAATTGTGCCCGAGTTTGTCCGACTTTTGCAATAACAATGGTTCCAAGTGAAATTACAAAACTTAAAAAGAAACCCGAAATTGAAATCGCCAAGTGCGTATTCTGCGGTTCATGCGTAGACATTTGCCCGACAAAAGCTCTCTATTTCACAACGGACTACCACATATCCGCATTAACCAAAGAGGAATTGAAAGTAGGATAGAGGTGATCTCCGTATGAAAACACTTTTAGGTAAAACATTTGATGACTTGTATGAAAAAGTGATAAAGCCGGATATTTGTCACTTGTGTGGCGCATGTATCGCTGCTTGCATCTATGGAGCTCTCGTTGTTAGAAGTGAAACTCTTCACAGGTTAGAACTTAAGGAACTTGAAGTTACACCCGAGATTTATAAGTCTATTGAGGAACTATGCCAACACTGTGGTTTCTGCTATTATAATTGCCCTTACAATGTTGTTGACATAGAGCAAATAGAAACCCAAATGTATGGTTCACCAGCGAAAAACGTTTTAGGCCACTATATAGAAATAATTGGTGCGAGGGCAACTGATAAGGAAATCCTAAAGAACGCTCAACAGGGTGGTGCAACAACAGCAATACTAAAATTCCTCTTAGAAAAGGGTTATGTTAAGGGAGCCATTGTTGCCATGAGCCATGAAATCGACGCTTGGAAGCCTATACCAACAGTTATAACTAACCCTAAGGATCTAATTAGGAGCCAAAAGACAAAGTATACCCCGAGCCCCCAGTTAGTGGGGGTGAGAGAAGCTGTTATATCGTGGAAGTTAATGAATGTTGCGATGGTTGGTACACCATGTGAAATACAGGGACTATATGCGTTAAAATATTCTCAATTTGGCGTACTGAAAATGGCAGACGCTGTGAGATTCACAATAGGAACATTCTGTTTTGGGACTTATTCCTACAAGGACCTCTTCTTGAATTTCTTAATGAATCAGCACAAAATACCGCCATCGAGCATAACGAAGGTCGACTTGGATGAACACCGATTAAAAGTGTATGTTCACGGCGAATTAAAAATTGATGTTGATAGAAGAGAAATAAACAAGTACATTAGAGGCAGCTGCAAGATATGTCACGATTTCACAGCAAGATTAGCAGATATTAGCGTAGGCGGTGTTGGAACACCAGAAGGATGGACAACAATAATAATAAGAAACGAAAAGGGCAAAAAGATTATTGAAGAAGCCGACCAAGAAGGATACATTGAGACAATGAAGCTTAGCGAGGAAAACATACAAAAAATAATTGAGTTGGCTAAGGTCAAACAAGAATTTGGGGTTGAAATAAAAACCTAAAAATTGCTTCATTCTCCTTTTCCTTTACTTTTTTCCATTGACTCCCCCTTCTCTTCATTCTCTTTAACCATGTCCCTAATCTTTAATATCCCCATGTCTTGCAACGGTCTAAATTTCATCTCAGGCATCCAAGACGGCACGAAAATCAAGTTTCCCTTTCCAGAAATTCCTAGTTCGTAGAGGATATTCATCCACCTTAGCTCCAAAGCAACTGCTTTTTTCTCGTATTTTTCAGCTGCTTTGAGGAATTGGTCTGCGGCTTCATTTTCAGCTGAAGCCAAGATAACTCTAGCTCTTTTTTCTCTCTCGGCTTGAGCTTGTCTAGACATTGCATCTTGAAGTTCGTCTGGGATCCGTATATCCCTTAGTTCCACGGAGATAACTTCGACTCCCCATTCCTCAGTCTTCATATCTATTAGTTCTCTTAGCCTCTTGCTTATTTTTTCTCGCCCAGCTATGATATAATCTAATTCAAATTCTCCGATAACTTCCCTTAGGGTTGTTTGGGAAACATACGACACCATGTCGCTATAACTGGTAATGTTCAAAACAGCTTTCTCTGGGTCAATGACCCTCCAATAAATTACCGCGTCAACATCTATTGGTACATTGTCTTTTGTTAATGTTTTCTCTGATCGAACAGATAGACCTGTTGTTCTCAGATCTATCGTTGTCACGTATGACTCGAATCCTCTCCAAATATGGATAAAACCTGGACCTAACAATCCGATATATTTTCCGAGTCTTAGTACTGGTACTCTCTCCCATTCTTTTATGATTTTGAACCCTGAGAGCGTGTAAAAGTCTATGAAAAACAGTACCATGTATGTTATGAACGTTAAGATTATTGCATCCGTATTGGAGAAACCTATTGTTTTGTAGATATACACGATTAGGGCTCCCGTATAGGGGATTAGGAGTAGAAAAACCAAGAGGATTAGGGCTATTGTTAATAAAATAAATGCTGATTTTCCCATACGCACTTTAAAGCGCCTCGAAAAAAGGGGATTAACCCTAAAATATTTAGATATCGATTTTTATTTTTAAACATTATCTTTTATGTAAATTTTATATATTAAAAATTATTCTCTTGAGCAGAACCAGAAATAACCCTTACTTAAACCTAACAAACGTCCTCACTAATATTCTCCAATATAAAATCAAGAACTGGGCCATAGAAATACTTGGAGTGCCTCTTAACACACTTAGCAAAAATTGGAAACCATTTATTAAAACGCTTTATGAACTGCTTATCACAAGTTAAAGCTAAGAACTCTAACTCCACGCTAACATGGTCTGCGGGTTCACTTGCATAGTCGAAAACTAACCCATGTTTCGCATAGTACTTCTTAGCAGATATTGAAGAATTACCGTAAACTTGCCCTTCAACATAGTAGGATTCGTACGGAGGACATGGTATTTTAGGGAACGTGTTCACGAATAACCGTGTGTATTCAATTTGTAGTTTATTGAGGTCAATGTTTTCTAGCTCTTCTTTTAACTTTTTTAAACCGAGTTTGGAGGCAATTTCTATTGACTCTTTAATCGTTTCTTCGTTTGGGTAGGAAAAAATTAGAGAAAAAAGTTTTAATAGGTCATTCATTTTGTTCACCTTCAACTTTGTATGGCACATACTTTATTAGGAACATTAGAACAAGCAAGATTATTGAGGATAAACCTAGAACTATTAGTATCTCAAATATTGAGGGGACATAGTTCCAGTAGGTAACAAATATCAACTCTGGGCTTAAAAGTGTTCCTCTTACTTCCCCGACTGCAATTGGGTAATGCCATTCAATGATTTCACCATTCGAGACACCAGGTACGACAAAGGGAATATAATTATATGCTGGTGGTAACAAGAGGAATCTATGAGCAAATATGCCAATAATTATAAATAAGTTTCCAATGATTAGTCCCTTAACTTGGTTTGAGTACTTCACAAGGATTATGGCGCCAAGTATCATGAAAACTGCTTCAGTTAAGTGTATGGGTAGATAGTAAGTTAGAACCATGTTTAAAGCTTCAAATTCACTACCACTAGCCCACCAAGCTCTAACTACGAAATCGTTATAGTACATAAACAGTAACCCTATTATGGATACAGCCGATATCTTAGCCAGTAACTTATAGGACTTCATGTACTTCTCACTCGTACCGTAAACCACCAAACTTACTAGTACAACAACCGCTGGACCTGAAGCAATGGCTGCGGCTATGAATGTTGGAGCTAGTAGTCCACCATACCACCAAGGCCGACTAAGTTGCGTCGCCAGTACCCAAGCTGTCACAGTGTGTATTAAAATCGCGAAAGGCAATGCTATTGGAGCGATCATTTTAGCGAGTTTTGATGATTTCTCTTTAAGAGCTCTATATTCCTCTTCTGTTATGTGTTTTTTGAATAAACCGCCGAAAACGGGTATCCTGTCACCGTACATTCTTAAGTTAGGCCACAATAATATCAAAGTGTAAATGAAAGACAACAGAGCATATGTAGATAAGACCAATACATCCCATACAATCATTGATGAGAAATTCGGGTACAGGAAAATATAGAGCATCCTGTCTACCCTACCAATATCAGGAAGCACCATTAGGAGAGACGCAACAGCAAATAAGAATGCTGTAGTAGAAGCAAGGGGGGCTATGGGTTTCAAGTCTTCAGCACCGAACAAGTATATCGCCGAAGAGACTACAAGACCACCAGCTGCTAAACCAACGTAAAAAGCCCACATCACGATGTATAAACCCCATGTGAATGGATTTCTCATGTTTGTAACGATTAAGCCCCTATCGTACTGATACCAAAACGCCCATAACCCTACTACTGCTAGCACGGCTAAGATTATTAACACTAAATTAAACTTATTGAGGCGTTCCTGGATTGTAGACATCACCTTTCCACCTCCTCTTTTCAGGGGGGATGTAAAATACTTTGGGTTTGGTTCCTAGATCTTCAAGTAATCTGAAAACGTTTTGCTCCCTAATGATTTTGGATACCTCACTTTCGGGGTCATCTAAATCCCCAAAAACTCTCGCGTTCCCTGGACAAGCTCTTACACAAGCGGGTAGAAGCCCTTCATCAATGTACTGAACGCAGAAAGTACACTTCTCCGTTACTCCTTTCGGCCTCTTGGGAGTATAAACTAGCCTACCACCAGTTCTATGATCGAATGGATAACCATAGCGATATCCTTCAACGGCGAACCATTGTGCGCCATCGTTAGCGATTTCAAACATCTTCTTGAAGTTTTCATCGGGATCTTGCCAATTGAATTGTCTTACTCCATAGGGACACGCGGTTAAGCAGTATCTACAGCCAATGCATCTTTCATAATCGATAAGAACTACACCGTCCTCCCTTTGCCATGTAGCGTCTACTGGGCACACTTTTACGCATGGTGCATTCTCACAGTGCATACACGGCATGGGAAGATAGACCAGATCATCTACGTTTGGGTATTGACCTCCAGGTGTAACTAGGTGCTCTTTTGAGCCAACGGTTTCTACGCGATGCCACCATGTTCCAGGTGGCACTGAGTTATGTATTTTACATGCAACAGCACAACTTCTACATCCAATACATCTGTTTAAGTCTATTACCATTCCATACCTAACCATTCATTCCACCCCCTTCACACTTTTTCAATGTCACATAGCACCTCGTTCCATTTTGTTGTTGGTTCCCATATTCCAGGTACAAAGTACGCTAGTGATGTTGGTTTTATCCATGGGAATGTTAGCGTGTTGTATGATTTGCCTCTGAGGTATCTTGACCACCAGCCCTGCTCGAATATAACCACTCTTGGATGTAATCCTGGATCTATGACCGCGTATCCCACTACTTCTCCCCTATCATTGTAAGCTCTGATTAAATCACCCTCTTTGATTCCTTTTTCTTCTGCCGCTTTTTGGCTGATCCAAATTCTGGGCTTATAGTCTTGCAATTCTAACATAGTAATGTTATTGCTATGGGTTGAGTGAATTCTGTAGAGTGAGTTTCTGGTGATGAAAACATACTTGTACCTGTCTCTTGCTTGAGGATTCCTCTTATACTCAGTATCTTCAAACGGATCTTTATGAACGGGTATGGTTTCTCCTAGGTCAATGAATACATCCTCATCTTTGTAAAATTCAATTCTACCACTTTTAACGAACCTTGCTGTTGCTGATATTGGTGCTGGGAAAGACTGTGGTGGGAAAGGTTTCTTTTCAGCAATCTGTTCATAGAACATTATTTGCCGCTTATTGGGTGTGGGAAGATTTAATCTCACGGGACCTTTAAGTAGTTTTTCTAAGGTTATGCCCTCAACTAAAGACCCGCCAGTGGTTAACATTAACTCTATTGCGTCTAGGGATGCTTGGTTCGCTAATTGTCGGGCTAATTGAAGACTCCACTGACCATTTTCCCTAGCTTGCTCTTCTTGGTTAAATATGTCAGGGTCGGGGTAAAACTCCGCTATGTGCTCTTTGAGGTACGTGTCATTCCACTTATCAACCAATCTCTTCGCCAATTCCTTGAATATCCATATCTCGGGCATTGATTCAAATAAAGGTTCTATTGCAGGTTGCTGTAATTGCACATAAGGATGAAGTATCGTAGCAGTCAATTCGTATTTTTCATACCAAGCTACCCCCGGCAGTACGACATCAGCCCATTTAGCTGATGTGCTCATTTGAAAATCTATCGCCACTATTAACTCCAATTCTCCACTCTCCGCCATCTCCCTAAGCCTATTCGCCATATTGTGTTGGTCGAAAGGATTGTGCCACCCAAAAATGAAAGCTTTCACTCCATTTGCTGGATATGGTGTCTCACTAGCGTATTTTTGGAATTCTTGTGTTTGCATATATTCTTGGTTAACCCATAGTAGGTATGGCACCCATTTGTTTTTTCTCCCTTGGAAGCTCCACCAAGCCCCAAGCGGCCACCTAATCTTGTATTGTCCTGCATATGTTGATATCCCAGCTCCAGACTTACCTAGGTTCCCTGTCAATGCGACGATCAAAGATAAAGCTCTACCTTTTAGGTCCCCGTGGTACCATTGATAATTTGATGCACCATAAATTATGTGCAATGGTTTAATGGTGGCCATTTCTCTGGCAATTCTCCTTATTATCTCAACGTATTCGTCGACCTTATTGGGATCAGGAGAAACTATCTGAGCGACCTTTTCTGGAGTGTAATCCGAGTTGACTTTCTCCTTAATTATCTGGAAAACGGGTTTCACCCTGACTGTTGACCCATCATAAAGGGTAACCTCTAGGCCGTCAGGATCAACTTCTAGTGCTGGATTAAAGTCCCTGTTAAGATCCTCTGGGTTCGGTATCTTAAGCGTTCCTGTGTCCTCATCGTAAACCACAAATAGCTCCCTGTATTCTGGTAGCGTGGCTTTCATTGCTTGAGCTGTCGATCGGAGTTCCATTACATCCTCAGCGAGCAATCTCTTATTGTTATCTAACCTAACTAGTAAGGGTAAATCAGTGTAAGTTTTAACGAACTCTTCATCATAAAGATTCTCATTAATGATTACATTAACGATGCCGAGGGCAAACGCTGCGTCCGTTGATGGATTAATGGGTATCCATTCATGGGCCTTAGATGCTGTTGGCGTGTAATTTGGATCAACGATTATAATCTTAGCACCTTTTTCAGCGGCTAAAGTTAACATTTTTGCATCGGGTAGCCTAGTTACGGTTATGTTAGAGCCAAAGATAGCAATGTACTTAGAATTTGTCCACTCCAGAGATTCTAGTTCTTCACTCTGTACTCCAAACGTCATAGGCCAAAACGTTGGGAGATCACCATTCATAGGATAACCGTGTATCGCGCTCCAACCAAACATTGAAGCGAGTCTTATTAGTGCTCCCTTGTGAACGTACCCTGTACCAGGCACTTGTATTGATACTGCCACGGAATCTGGACCATATTGTTGCATAATTTCAATCAACTTGTTGGCAACGTAATCTAGTGCTTCGTCCCAATCAACAGCTCTAAACTGTCCAGAACCTCTTGGCCCAACCCTGATTAAGGGTTTCTTTATCCTATCTGGTCCATAAATTAAGTTCACCATGGATAATCCTTTGAGACACCCTCTGGGATTATACTCTTCTTCTGGGTAATCCCATGGTTGGATCAATGTTTGGATTTTGCCATCCTTCACTAGAACTTTATAACCGCATGCCCCAGTACAATTGGGAGAGCAAGTTGATCTTACTACTTTAACATTTTCTTCTTGTAGTATTGTTTGCCCATCCCCTGACTTAAAATATCGT
>JAGSHR010000266.1 GCA_029855985.1 Candidatus Njordarchaeota archaeon | reverse complement strand
GTTTAAATTCCATTTACAGAAGGTTTATTACCAGTCAATAACTTTTTTGATATAGTATTTAATTATTTTTAAATAATATTCAAAAAATTAACCATGCAGATAATGAATTCAATCTCAATCGATAAACCTTATAAAAAATTAAAGACTATACCTTAATGTATTCTTTCGATTACCTCAAGAACGAGCTGAGTAATCAAAAATGTGTTTCATCACTAGAATACCAAGAATATGGGTTAAGCAGAGGATTACCATGACGTCGAATACTGATAATAGTTTCCAGAGCGTCGCTGGTGATCTATCAATCGAGGATAGTTTACATAATGAACCCCTAGAGCTTAATATTGAGGACTTCGCTCTTAAATACAAAGTCCACGGAGTAATCATAGTTTTTAACGATGCGAACTTAGGGGCTATAACAAAATTTTACTATTATAGTAACAAAAGCTATATGGCAAAAAAGTTCGCATTCAATCCGGGGGCACTAACAGAACTCTTGATTCTATCTAAACATACTGAGATAATCCAAGGCGTATACAAAAGTAAGGGACTCATTAAAACATTTAAGATGAAAGACGAGTTTGGAAGAGAAACCCTAGGATACATCTTCATGGAGGTGTCTAGCAGAGCCTCGATCCGAAAACTCTCAAAAATAATGGAAAAACTAGCACAAAAAATCGAACAAGAGCTTTCAAATGGAAATAATGATCCCCAAAAACTAAAAGAAAAAATAGAAAGAACCCTAAATGCACTATAAATAATACTTTAGAATCCTCTTAGCTCATATTACTTTGATTTCAAGATGGCTAGAGGATGCTTAAGATGCGCTCCTTCTAGTTTAGTTTAAGTGCTGGGTGAAGGCACTGTTTTGGTGCCGGGGGCGGGATTCGAACCCGCGTCAAGGGATCCACAGTCCCTCAGGATGCCAGCTACCCCACCCCGGCATTTGGGCTATATTAATGTAATTCGAGAAATAATTAAAAATCTTTCCCTCGTCAAAGTGCCTTTTGATTCTAATAATAATTATGGGGCAAAATTGGATAGCGCAGTCTCGATCACATACTTGAAAAGTTTGTCCACATTGTAATCTAGCTTAGCGGATGTGTTTAGAATCTCTTTTACATTCAGGTTTTTAGGTATCTTGGGGATGAATTTCTCTCTAGGGAACCTGTAAACGAGATCATATTTGTTTAGAGCTATGATAACGGGTATCTTAGAGTTCACTATTCTTTCTAGTTCTTCAAGACTTGCCAGGTTATCGTCGAGTCTATCTTCTTGGTAATCTGCAACAAATATTATGACATCTGCTCCTTTCAACAATGTTTCACGCTGGTACAGGTGGATTCTTTTTCCTGGGACAGTGTACATGTCTAATGCTAATGGTCTATTCTTGTATTGGAAGGGTGCGAAATCGAAGAATAACGTGTTTCCCTCGATATCCTCAATGCTTCTAACGTGTGCTCTCCAGAATTCTTTTCCAAGTTCGACTATTCTTTTTATTAGGGTGGTTTTGCCGCTGCGCGCAGGACCATATATCACTACTTTGATTCTTATATTTCCGTCTTTGTCAATGAATACCATTGTTATGCGCCTTTTCTAACAGATTGTTAAGTTCAATTGTTGTTGGAGTGTTAGGTATAATATCTTTGAAGATTTTTCATAATTTATTTATCTTTTTGGTATTTTAAGGTATCCCATTTAACACATGTGCCGCATTGGTTTTTTGCGCATTTCTTATTGTTGTTAAAGTTTAATGTCTTAACGCTAAATAATCCCTTTCAGTTGGTGTTTTTGCTTAAACTTTTATACATTATAAAAGTATACACATTTATGTAAGCATGAAAAGATACTTTAAGTAACAGTTTTAGAAAAATTGATAGACTTAGCTTTTGGTGTTGTTTAATGGAATTTGATTTAAAAGTAAAAAGTCTCATAATGGAAATATTAACAGGAGTCTTAGTATCCTTTGTAATATTCCTAATTATCGTTGATGAAATCGCAAATAACGCTAATCTCATCGCGTCAAGCTACGGCTATGCCATCAACCTAACAGACTACACTAATGTAAGTGTGACAGCTGACTACATGAAAATCCTAGCAGGATTTATTGTGATATACGGTCAAATTGGCGGAATAATTGAGAGTTTCTTAGGAGCTCATTTATCGGAAGTCCTCGCCTTTGGATTCAACAAAGGTGATCCAGCGAGATTTTTCTTCTCCCTGATCTTCCCATTTATTGGTGCAGCTATTTTCATTGGTTTAATGTCAAGAAACTCCAAAGAATACCTTCTTTCATCTGTTATCGCCACGATCGTCACTCCAATTATAGGTTACGCGCTTAACCCTAGTAACATAGTATACTTAGGAAACGCAATAGAAGTAGCCCTTATAGGCTTTGCAGTCGGTTTGATACCAGGATTATTCTTTAACATCTTTGGCAGCAGAATGTTCGAGGAAGGCGAAGAAGAAAGCGTAAAGGAAATCGAGGTCGATATCGATTTAAACGAGGAAGTCGAAGTAGAGGATCTTGAGGTCTAATCTTTTCATATTTCTTAACTTTTATATTGTCTGTGATTACCCACTTATTTGGTTTTTGTTGAGCGTCTATCTCGTTCTGGTTTGTTGTGTCTATATTTTTATTTATTCTATATATAACAATGTTATAAGAAGAATAACAGTGTTATGAATATTAGTTAATGGGTGCACCAACATGTCAAAACTAGAAATCCCAGAAATAGACCTAACAAAATACGATTTTAAAGATCCCGAAAATTATGTCTACAAGGCCCCAAAGGGACTATCGGAAAAACTAATTAAGGAAATCTCCAAAATGAAAGGGGAACCAAAATGGATGCTTGAAATGAGGTTAAGAGGTTTTAGAGCTTTTCTCAAAAAACCAATGCCAACTTGGGGCGCTGATTTGTCAGGAATAAACTTTGATGAGATCATTTATTACATAAAACCAACCGACAAAAAATCCAATAGCTGGGATGAAATCCCAGAGTACATTAAGAGAACCTTTGAGAAACTCGGTTTACCAGAGGCCGAACAAAAATTTTTAGCAGGTGTAGGTGCACAATATGAGAGCGAAGTTGTATACCACAACATTAAAAAAGACTTAGAGGAAGAAGGCGTAATTTTCTTAGACATGGATACGGGATTAAAAGAGTATCCTGAGATTGTTCGCAAGTACTTCGGTACAGTTGTACCGCCTGAAGATAACAAGTTTGCTGCGTTAAACACTGCTTTTTGGAGTGGCGGGAGTTTTGTATATGTACCCGAAGGAGTTCAAGTGAAAGTTCCTCTTTACGCTTATTTTAGAATAAACGCTGCTAACGTAGGACAATTCGAGAGAACATTGATAATAGCAGAGAAGGGGAGCACCGTCCACTATATCGAGGGGTGTACTGCACCTCTTTATTCGACTTCATCGCTTCATGCAGCTGTAGTGGAAATTATAGCTGAGAAAGGCGCCAAGGTTCGATACACGACCATTCAAAATTGGTCCAAAAACGTATATAACTTGGTTACGAAGAGGGCGCTTGCAAAGGAAAATGCCACCATAGAATGGATTGACGGAAACTTTGGAAGTAAAGTTACAATGAAGTACCCTGGGATAATATTAGCTGGTAAAGGAGCGAAAGCTAAGGTTATCTCCCTCGCTTATTCTGGATCGGGGCAACAAATCGATGCTGGTGCAAAAGTTTTCCACTTGGCACCGAATACCTCATCGAGCGTGGTATCGAAATCTATTAGTACTGGAGGAGGCCAAAACACGTTTAGAGGACTCTTTGTTGTATCTAAGAAAGCGGATAACGCAAAGTTAAGTATAAGATGTGACGCGTTGATACTCGATAAAAAATCGCGATCAGATACATTTCCAACACTTGAAATCCAAAACGAAAATGCAACGGTGTCTCACGAGGCGACTGTTGGGAAAATTGGGGAGGAACAATTGTACTATTTGAGATCGAGGGGTCTCAATGAACAAGAAGCTGTTAACATGATTGTTATGGGTTTCGTCGAACCATTTGTCAAGGAATTACCGCCCCAATTTGCAATAGAGCTATACAAGTTGTTAGAATTGGAAATGGAAGGGGCAGTGGGTTAAGGGGGGAGAGATCATGTTAGAGAGGTCACTAGAGATTAATAAAAACAAGGAAAAAAATGGCGATCAAATTACTTGGGTTGAGGGCATAAGGAGAAAAGCAGATATTATGATAAATCAGGTTAGACCTAGGAAGGATAGGCATTTTGATGAAAACAAGATTTTGAGGGATTGGTTTAGGGACACAAGATATAAAGCCAAAACAGATACTATAAAAGTGGACTTTAATCCAGATTTAGACAATGCCATAAACATCATTGTTGTAAACGGAGTGATTCACGAAATATACGATCCAAACAGAGAGTTAAAAAACAACAACGTGGTAGTGAAAAACATTTCAGATGTTGACGAAAAGAACGGTAAAAAAATTATGAACATTGTTTACAAGTCAATTGAGAGTGGCCCCAGTCTAATCGAGTTATACTCTCTATTAACCTTCAATAGGGGAATATACATCCATATACCAAAAGATGTTTCGATTAAGTTTCCAATAAGGATACTTCGATACTACACGCAGGGAGACCTCCAGATCTCCGAGTTAAATGTTACAATTATCGGCGATAACTCACATGCAAAACTAATAGAGGAAATCAGAGAGGTAAACCTCTATAATCACATAAGGATAGTGAACAATAACCAAGTAGCTGTAGGCGAAGGATCAACTTTAAAAAACGCATACATTCACGATGTTAGCACAAAAGTTAACACTTTAAACATAAGGAAGACACAGGCAAGCAGGCAATCAAACATAGAATCAACCTACGCTTGGCTTGGAGGCAGCTATAATTATTCAGAGATAACAAATATTCTTGGTGGTGAATATTCATCTGTTAACCACATTGAAATTGTTTTTGGTTCAAACAGTGAAAAGTACTTCCTCAACTCAAAACTTAAACACATTTCGCAAGGTACGCAGGGAAGAATTTTAAATAGGGGTGCATTAAAGGATTCTGCTAGGCTCGTTTACAACGGATTGATTGATATTGGAAACGAAGCGTATAAGTCTGACGCCCTGCTAGAATCTCACATAATTTTATTAAGTAAAGAAGCCTCAGCCTTTGACATACCTGGGTTAGAAATTAAAACTAACGATGTTAGAGCAACGCACTCAGCTTCCGTTGGCCCAATAGACGAAGAACAGGTGTACTACTTGAGAACGAGAGGTTTAAGTGATAACGAAGCGAAAAGACTAATAGTTTTTGGTGCTCTCCAACCGGCTGTCGAGAAAATTCCATCTGATAAGGTGAAATTAGCTCTCTTATCCAAGTTAACAGAGAAATGGGAATCCTCCTTGCGTTTATAGTATTATTAAATTTAACAAAATTTTATTTTATGAAGGTGAATTAAATGAATAACATCCTGGAAATAAAAAATCTTCACGCCGAAGTTGAAGGAAGAGAAATCTTAAAAGGCATAAATTTAAAGATCAAAACCGGTGAAATCCACGCCATAATGGGTCCAAATGGAAGCGGAAAAAGCACATTAACACACGTGATAATGGGTCACCCAAATTATAAAGTAACCAAAGGAGACATTCTGTTCAATGGTAAAAGTATACTAGATCTTGAGCCAGAAGAAAGAGCAAAACTAGGATTATTCCTAGCATTCCAGTACCCCCTTGCTATACCAGGAGTCAAAACGTTAGATTTCTTAAGAACAGCGGTTAATAATATCAGAAAGGCAAGAGGAGAAAATATTGTGAGCTATCCCATGTTCATCAACGAATTCAAAGCCTCCCTGCAAAAACTTGGATTAGATTCCCAGTTCATGTACCGGTATCTCAACGACGGTTTTTCTGGTGGAGAAAAAAAGAGGTTTGAGATAGTGCAAATGCTCCTCCTAAAACCAAAAATGGTTATACTTGATGAGGTTGATTCTGGGTTAGATATTGACTCCATAAGGGCAGTTGCAAACACCGTAAATGAGATAGCGAGCCAAGTTGGACTGCTAATAATAACTCACTACAAGAGGATTCTTGACTACATAACACCAGATTACGTGCACGTGATGATTGACGGAAAAATAGTTAAAAGTGGTGGACACGAGTTGGCTCAAACATTGGAGAAAAAGGGTTATACCTGGCTAGCCAAAAGAACACCTGCAGAATAGAGAGCTAAACACAATCAATTTATTTAACTTTTTATAGGAAATTACTAGGTGAAATAAAATTGATCGATGTAAACAAGATTAGAGAGGACTTCCCAATTCTCAAGAGAAAAATCCACGGAAAACAACTAATATATCTAGATAACGCAGCAACAACTCAAAAACCGATACAGGTTGTAGAGGCCATAAAGGACGCATACCTAAACTATAACGCAAACATACATAGATCCATACACACCTTGGGTGAAGAAGCAACAGAGAAATACGAAGACGCTCATAGAAAAGTCGCCGAACTAGTAAACGCGAAGACTTGGAGGGAAATAGTTTTCGTTAAAAACGCGACAGAAGCACTAAACTTGGTAATGTACTCTTGGGGAATGAACAACATTAGACAAGGAGACGAAATAGTTATAACAATAATGGAACATCACGCAAACCTCGTACCATGGCAACAATTAGCGAAAAAGAAAGGAGCCAAACTAAAATACATAAAGCTAACAGAAGATTACAGACTGGATCTTAGCGAGTTGGATAAGGTTATCACAGATAAAACAAAAATCGTTTCGGTAACGCATGTGTCAAACGTTTTAGGTGTTATAAATCCAGTTAAAGAGATAGGTAAAGTAGCACACGAAAGAGGAGCCATTTTAGTTATAGATGGCGCCCAATCTGTTCCCAGAATGAAGGTGGACGTACGCGAACTCAACGCTGATTTCTACGCCTTCTCGGGTCACAAAATGTTAGGACCCACCGGGATCGGCGCCCTTTACGGTAAAGAGGAATTACTGGAATCAATGGAACCCTTCCTATATGGTGGAGACATGATTAGAGAGGTAAAATTGGATGATTCAACTTGGAATGACATCCCGTGGAAATTTGAAGCCGGAACACCCAACATAATTGGGGGAATAGGGTGGAGTGCGGCAATAGAATACATTAACAAAATTGGTATACAAAACATATTCAAGCACGAAGAAAAACTAACAAAGTATGCCCTAGAGCGATTAAGCGAACTTGACTTCATAGAAATAATCGGTCCCCGAGATTTAAAGGATAGAACGGGAGTAATATCATTTACTTTCGATGACGTTCACCCGCACGATGTGTCAATGTTTCTAGATCAATTAGGGGGGATCGCTGTTCGAGCCGGTCATCACTGCGCTCAACCATTAATGAGATACCTTGGCTTAACCGCGACAACGCGTGTGAGCTTTTACCTATACAACACGATACAAGAGGTAGATGTACTAGTTGACACATTAAAAGCAATTAGAAAAGTGTTATAATTAGGGGGAATAAAATGGGTGAAGAAGACTTAATCGAGAAAACACGAATATTACTGGATTACTATAAGTACGCAACAACAAAAGGTAAAATAGAAAACGCCGACATTATCGCAAAAGATGAAAACATATCATGCGGTGACGTTGTACAAATATACATCAAACTTGATAACCAAGGAAAAGTCAAAGAGGCAAAATTCGAGGGCAAAGGATGCATCATAAGCCAAGCATCAGCAGCCATTCTAACAGAAATGATCATAGGTCGAAGCATCGAAGACCTAACTGAAATGAATGAAAAAGAACTGTTAGATGCCATTGGTATACCACTTGGACCCGTGCGTCTAAAATGCGCTTTACTATCCTATAGAGTACTAAAGAAAGGAATAATAAATTATCTCTCGAAAAACACAAATAGATATCAAAAAGAGTGAGAAGTAAGTTTTCGAAGTGGAGTGTTTAAAATTTTTTAAACATTTTAGAAAATGCCCAGAAGCTTGATATCGTCCTTTATTTTTCCTTTTAACTCTGGATTCTTAAGGGTGAAGAGTTCTAGGAAGTACTTTGCCTCAGCATTGGAAAACTCGTATTTCTTCTTTAATTCCTTCAGACTCACCTGCTTTGGGGCGTTAACAACTTCATCATAGAATTTCTCGAACAATAATTTGAGCCTTTTTGCCTCCGTATACCTCTCCACGAGGCCCTTGTATCCCTTCTTGATAGTCTTTCTAACAATATTTTTCATGTAACTGAAGTTAACATCTTGTTCAATGTCACCAACCATCAAGTTGTAAATGATCCCCTTCATGACCTCGTCTCTGTACTCCTTAAAGAAATCTAGGTCGATCACGGAAATACCGAACTCTTCAAGCAGTTCGTTTTCAAGTATAGGTATTCTTTCTGGGAAGTCCTTTAGGAATTTTCTCATAAACTCTGCGGGTTTTGTGGTATCATCTTTTGTCAAAATATAAACAGGGATATCAGCAATCATAGCGCTATACATTGTAGCCGTCGTCTTAACACCAATATGGCTCTCAAACTGTTTATATTCTTCTTCAGTTAACTTCTCTTTTTTAGACATTAAATACACGAAGTCTGCTACTTCGGTCCCTCTCACTTTTCCTTCTTCATCAATGTATAAAATTAAGCTGTGTGGGGGGTCGCCGTGAAAAACAGCAACCTTAGCTATTCCCCCTTCGAACTCTAAATCATTTAAATCAACTTTAATGTCGAGATAGGTTCCACATTTTGGGCACTTTAATTTGTATAATTTGGTTTGTCAAATAATTTTTAATTGCTTTCTTTTATTTACCCATTAAGGTTTTTAGAGGAGCCCGCCTTTATAAATACCAGTATTACTCTAATAATCCACATAGAATAG
>JAGSHR010000148.1 GCA_029855985.1 Candidatus Njordarchaeota archaeon | reverse complement strand
GTACCAATAGTTCACTGTTACGTTTAGGATACCACTATCATCCGAAACATTAGTCGAGATGAACACAAGAACACCATTATCGGTCATGTTATAATCCACTTTTACCCCAAAAATACTTGGGGGATTGCTATCCAGTGATTCAACTATGGGACCCGCTTTTAGTTTGGGGGTAGCATCGCTCCATGCGCTAGAATTGGGATCTGGATCTGGTGGGTTAACTATTGTCTCTCCTAGTAACCCGATTAAAGATGCTGATTCAGTAACCCGGTTTATTGAAAACTTGTAGTAGAAGTTACCCGCGTGAGCTTCGTCGGAAAAGTCACCGTTACCATTAGTATCGAATGCAATATCGTCAATACTAAACTTGCCTCCAATCTCGGTTAAGTACCCCATTTTACTGTAGGTGAACCATATCTTGATTGTCATATTGGCGCTAACACCTGGGTTTGTTATGCTTCTCGTCACGTTTCTGTAGAAGATTTTGATTTCACTGAGGATAGCAGCATAATCAAAGTTACTTGGTGTTCCATGTAGTAGGAACCTGTAATCACCCTTAACTTTCAAAATGGTGTTGGGGCTGCTTGATGTTATATTTGCGAATATTAGGTTCACTATTTGGGTTGCAAGCGCCTCGTTTATGAGTTGCCCCATTGATGCCTGTAATTCCCATGTTGGCAATATGTATGGAGAAATTGGTGTCAGCGCGCTCAAATATGTTTGAGTTGAGTTTTGCCCTACTTTACCCCTAAATAATATATTATAGAATAAATCGATTCCGCTTTGTGATTTCGCGTCATAGTAGGTGAAGGTTACGTTTGAGTCCTGGAATATGGATAAAAACTGGTCGATCGCAGTTATATTGAAGAATCCAGGAACATTTTCTAATAGCGTGGGTATCGCAGTGTGTGAGAGATCCGTTACCATCAATTTCAAGCTATCTCCATCCCTCAATGCAAATGAGAGTCTTTCGCTGTTGATATGTTTCATCGCTGTTGTTAAGTATAGTTTTACTTTGTCTGTACCGTTAACATATGTCAATGATAGGTCTAAGTAGAACGCTTCCTCTATTCCCGTTGTCTTATTATATTTTGCTACAAGCTTTACTTGGGTTGTTAGCGTCGAGGTATTGTTAATTTGAGTAGTGTTGGTTCCATGTGCGCGGAACTCGTAAGCATCATCCATGTTTATGACAGTTCCCTTTATTCCAGGTAGAAAGCTTTGAATTACACCGCTCCATATTGATGCATAGTAGGGCAGGTTATTTGGATCTAGCAGTGGCATTGGGGGCAATATTGCTTCTTGAGAATAATTGTATGGTGTGCTTGTATACAGGGTAAGGTTAGTTGGGAAAGTTGTATTATTTGGCGGATTGGGTGTGGTGAAGTTTATCATGTTGAAGATGTTTGAAAGTGTTAGGTTTCCCGGAATTACCCCTATTACTTCGCTTAGAATGTTTAGAATCGTTCCTACGGGTACACCCGTTCCCTTGTCGAGTTTCATTGTCGGTATCGTTGATAATGAAGCGTTTAGTTTTAATAGAGGGGATAATAGTTGTAGTGTTGTTTCGTTTATTTCTATGTCGTTACCGAGAACTAACATGGGGGCAATGTAAGCGATTTTTACTTCCTCGTAGACTTTTCCAACAACGATAGTCATTTTTCCATGGTCAAATCCTCTTAGGACACTGTTTAAAAGTTCGTTTAGCGGTGCAGTTAGGTTAGAATATTTGCCCTCTATTTCCAATTTTGCTTTTCCGACACTTATACCCCAGTCGTGAACGGTGTACTCTGTTAAACTGCTTATAGCTTGATTTGATAGTATTGGTTCGCCAGCTTTTGTTTGAACTGGTGCATTGGCAGTGAACATAATGCTTGTGAATAGTATTACGACAACAATTACGGCGACTTTTTTGCTCATATTTTGGCACCTTAGAAAAAGCAAGAATTTATTCATTAAATATAATTACTGGGGAATTCTCTATAAAAAGATGAGAGAGCAACAAAATGGGTATTGAAACGCAGTGAACCCCTACCCTTTGTTTTAAAGTTTGTTTTGAAGATAGAATCATGAGTTCCGATATGAAAAAATTTTCATTAATTTTATAAGCCTGTTTTTATCACTTATTGTGATACGAACCGAAAAACGTTAATACTTCAAGACATACCCTTAACTACCTTTTAAAATTTAATGAGGAGGCCAAACGGTATGGAAATAAGGAAAATCCTTATGAGCGATAAATTTTGGTTTTGGTTTGTAAGAAACACTTTCTTTATCATAGTTTACGCGATTTTAGCGATACCTATGTACGATTTCATTAATTCAATTTACGAGCACGGTTATTCTCTTGCAACACCACTAGACAACGCGATTCCACCCGTGTGGGAATTTGCCATAATTTATGTGTTCATTTTTTACCCATTCGTACTGTATACGATAGCGTATTTCGCGTACATCAAACCCCAGAGGTCACTGAGATTCTTCTCGTCTCTCTTTCTAATATACCTAGTCTCCTTCATTGTATACATCGTGTTCCCCGTGGAAATGATAAGACCGAGTATAAGCACCAATTCACCAAACTTCTTTGAGAGGGTAATGGCGAAATACTATGAATCCGATAGACCGCTGAACTGTTTCCCTAGTTTGCATGCAGCTAACTCCAGCATAGCGGCATATCATTTATCTGCAGAGTACCCCAAATACAAGTACATATTCTGGGGTATAGCAGTTCTGGTAATGCTATCAACACTTTTCGTTAGACAACACGTTATAGCAGACGAGATAGCGGGATTCTTACTGGCTTATTTCGCAGGTTGGTTATCTGATAAATACATACCAAAAGAGGAACCAGAGGACAAATATTGGATGCCCAGACTACTACTCGCATTAATACTAGCAACCTTAGTTTCCATCTTCTTACTATCCTCCTACATATGAACCACAAAAACTAAAATTTTATAACATTTTTTCATACTCAACTCATTAAACGGGATTATATCTTTTACTGATTATTTTCCCAAGTTTCTCGGGTGTGGCTGTTAACAGTAGTTCATCCCCATGCTCTATAACGGTATTATGGCAGATCTTAATCCATTTACCATTCCTTCTGATACCTATGATGTTTACACCAAGGGATTTCTCGATTTCCAGTATTGTTTTCCCATTGAAAAGTTCTTCATTGTGAACTTTTACGAGTACTGGTTCATTTTTTGGCTTTGATATATCCATAAAGGTTCCTAAAATGTAGCGGTCAACAGCGATTGCTGTAGTACTGATAATTTCGTCAGCAAAACCGCTCTTTGCTAGGATTTCAGCGAAATCATCATCGTATATTCTCACAACAGTTTTGAGATTAGGGTTGAGCTTCTTGGCTTTTTTAGCGATCAAAGCATTTATTGAGTCATTGTTCGGAGTCAATATTATAGAACTCGCGTTTTTAACTCCAGCTTTCAACAACACGGAATCCAACAAAGCGTTCCCAAAAATAACTGGCCGCCCTTTCTCTATAAGCTCCATCACTTTCTCATTCGTGAACTTAGATTCAGGTAAAACTATCACAACGTAATCTATACCCATTTTCTCAAGTCTATCTACTACGCGTTTACCGAGGTGACCAACGCCAACAACAATAATATGCCCCCTTAACCGGCTAGCAATTATCTCCATTTTTCTCTCTTTCTCCAATGTCCTCAACTCTAGGAAAGCCATAAGAGGTGATAACTCAATGAAATAAACGAGGATGAGGGAGAGACCCTCCACTGCGTTCCCTGGTTCCTTATTTAAAGTAAGATAAGCGGCAATTATCTCAATTGAAAGCTTTGATTCTGATATGAAAATAGTGATCAGTATGAGAGAAAGGAACACAAAGAAATAAACTAGAGTCGTCCTAACATAACTAATATAAACGCTTAACCAAAAGAAAAAACCCTTGCTGTTCCCCCTATAAGTTAATGGCATCAACTAGACCCTTATGTGAAATCAATGTGACCCCATCATATATATGTTAAATATAACTGCTTTAAAGGACTTCCTCCAAAATAAACCTCGACAACAATCTCCAAGAGATATCATTAGAAAAGAAAAACCCATTAAAACAATTCTTAGAACAGTTCCTTAAATTTTCTTTGACACACAATCAAACTTGGCTCCATCAATGGTGCCCCTAGTCTCCCCATATCTTTACCTTTAATCCTTTTCATAATCAATTTAAGCTCTAACATATAAGAACCTACTTGAACTCCTCGATCCCGCTAAAACAATATTAAATAATATAGGTTAAAGATTGGGTGGACATATATAGTTTAGGCTGACAACGCCGAGTAAGTTAGTTTTTTTATTTTTAGTTTCCTTTATTATTTGTTGGTGTTGGTTTTTGTGAGTGTTGAGTGTTGTTTGATGTTTTAGTTGTTGGAGACATAGTGATAGATATTATTGCGGACCTCGGTTTCACATTCAGCGATATTGCGTTTGCTGCTTCAAGTGACCTACGAGAGGGAAGGATTGTTCCAGGCGGTGGCGGAAATGTTGCTTCTGCAATGGCCTTTCTAGGTTTAAAGGTTTTGTTCACTGGCAAGTGTGGAAACGACATTCTTTGTGATTACTATGAACAAGACTTAAAAGGTTATGGTGTTGATGTTCTTATTCATCGGTGTTCTGAGAAGCCAACTGGTTTTGTAATCTCCCTGTTATCAAGTGATGCCGAACGCACCATGCTCGTTCACCCTGGTGCCAACGAATGCTACAGTAGAGAAGATGTTGACTCTTCCCTCGACGAGTACTTAAAGAGTTCCTCCCTTTTTGTGCATGGATATTCCCTTCAGCGTACTGGTCAGGCTGAAGCCATTCTTTATTTAGCCCATCAATTTCATAAAAACAGTAAAAAGATTTTCTTTGATCCATCCACTACGACACTTTTCGAGCGCAACAAAATCTATGTCGAAGAACTAATAGAGATTTCGGATGGTTTGCTCTTGAATTACGAGGAAGCAAAAGTGTACACAGGAAGCGATGCCCTAGAAGACATAGTTGATAATTTAATAGGAGTAACCGACTTAGTGGTTATCAAACTTGGGCACAAAGGATCACTAGTAATTGAGGGCGAAAATATTTTCTACCTAAAACCGTACTTCGTAGAGGTAAAGGATACCACAGGTGCAGGAGATGCCTATGATGCCGCTTTCCTCGCAGTGTACCTTAAAAGTAACGATATTGTGAAGGCAGCAGATTTCGCTAATTGGTTCTCTTCTCGGCTAATCATGGATTATGGACCACGATCCTTTCCCAGTAAAAAGGAAGTAAAGGAAAAATTAAAGAGAGATATAATAATGGTTGATGAAGAAGACATGTACCTTTAATAAGACTACAATCATGAAAGGGAGTAGTGCACTATTTCACAAAACAAATCTTATCCTAATAATGGTATAGTATAAACCTTGGTTTTGGACTGTTACAACGTGGCTTACTGTTTCGACTTGAGATGCTCCGGTTTAATCGTGTTGTTTTCAAGCTTATAGAATACACCTTTTTTAGTTTGTGGAATTAGAGTTATAACTCTCCTTGACAAGGGTTGAATAGCCTCCCCATTCACTCAGTTTTAAACAATGGTTTTTAAAGAGATAGTGCCCTTTTTCGCAAATAAAATGGGATTTAAAATCATGAGTTGACTAGACAATTGGTTTAGAAATGCTATAGCCTTCGCTAGATATTATTTCTAGAGGTCCACTTGAATAAGCTTATCAAACCTTATCAAAGATGTAAAAATTTTTTAGACAATTTTGTTCTAGTTTTTGCTCTTAGTTAAAGAATGAGAAATTTCAAGTTTTTCGTTTAAGTTGAGGAATTTGTTTGTATTCTCCTTCATAGTATTGATAGAGTTGTATTTTGTATTTTCCTATCCCTGCCAATTGTCCCAATTGAAAAGCGAGCGTTGTTGGAACTGCCATGTAGAGGTGTATTGTTGGGGCTTGATGAAGCGCATTTATTAGTGTTATAATTTTGTGGGTGAATAATGCTACAAGGGTTATTGCTTTGGGTTCCAGTTGCTTAGTGAATGACACAATATAGTGTGGGGGTTTTCCTTGCATTATTTGAATATCCATTGTTATTTTCCTGGCTACTTCCACCACCAATATAATATCTTGGAGATTAGTCTCCTTTTTTATTTCATTGAATCGAGATATATCCCCTGACCGCTTGTATTCCTCCAACGCACTAATCAGCTTGTCCCCTAAAATACCACCTATAAACCTATCAGTTAATTTTATTGTATCCACAGTGTTGGGTTTTGTTTCAACTTCACTCTCCTGTTTAGCTTTACTTCTAGTTTTTAAATATTTCCACAGAATTTGACCAGCAGACACCAGGACCTCTATAAGGAAATCAGGATTCGTAGCCAAATTCAATCCCCTCGTGATTATAAGTTACTTTCAATGAATATTTTTAAAAACCTTTTTGTTAATATATAACTATATCCTATCCAAATGATAAAAAATTTAGTTTTATATTGAAATTTAAACCAAGAATGACCCCTATTAATGATTATTTTTTAATTATCTTCGAGATATCCGCCCAATATTCTTCAATATCATCTCTATAGTGTAGTCTTATTATCCCCCTTAATGAGAAATGCTTGGTAATTATGCTTACAATATTATCGGGTAATTCCCTTACGTTACTCCATATGTAATATGATTCTTCTCCCACAACAATTCTGAGAGCATAGAATAGCATTACACCCACAAGACTCGACTTCATGCTAATAGCTTTTACTAATCTGAATTCTTTTACTAAATTGTTTGGTATCTTTAAAGCCCAATTCTCCCCTATTATCAAAACCTCATTATTAAGGAAAAAGATGTAATGGGCCTTGGATGGAGTGTACAAAGCTACGATGATGAGAGCGGGAATAATTGTTAAAAGGATAGCAAGCCATAGGGGGGCCACAGCAAATAAATCAATTAAGTACCTGAATCCTTCAGATATATGTTTAATTATGACTAAAACGATTACAGTCATAACTATTTGATATCCAAGAAACGCCCAAATAAGTTGAATAACATCATCTTCATCGTGAGGCAATACTAAATGGTCGTTCTGTAGATCCACGGTAATGTTTCTTACCAGGAATTTTTCAAATCTGGTTAGTAAATGATACCTTGATTCACCAGCTGAAATATCATTCACTGAAAGGATGCTCAAAAGTAGGATAATCATCATAGGTAGCAACATAATGAACGTTATAAATGCGTTAATCGCTGGAGATACTCGGGGTTGGTGACCTAACAAGATCTTTGCAACGAAACTAGTGAAACCATAATCGGTGATAAAAGAATCAATCACGAGGTATAATGGAAATGTTAAAAGGAAAGCAATGGCATCAAACAATAAAAATCTGTAGGCAACTTTGAGAAGAGTTATATGAGGGTTTATGGAAACCTTTATCTTCTCACTGAAGTTAACTGATGATAAATCCTCGTTGGAAAAATAAATTTTTAAGTGATCGCGTAGGATGTTACGTGTTTGTCTTTGGGTGATATTCATACTCATAATCGTTTGGTAGAGTATAATCATAGCATAAAATGAAATTGAAATCATGTAACTCTCAGTTACCTCTGAGATTATTCTATTAGAGAATAGAGGAATTATATAAACACTAAAAATAAAGCCTAAAAAGTAAGTTAGGAGTGAAAATCCATCAAAGCCCGTAATCATAGAGAAACCCAAAAACATTATTAATGTTCCAAAAGAGAAAAACATTGCCTTATCAACAAATCGCAACTCTGTTTCAAAAATAAACGGAATTGATAGTAAACCAAATGATGGGAGGAATATATAGGAGGCTAATATGTAGTTATATGTTCGATCTAAAAACGCAAAGTCTACCTTTTTGGAGATAATCGGAAATTTGAAAGCTTTTTTGCAATATCGGTTAACTTTTATCTCATAGTTTTCCATAAGAACTAACTCACTGAGATTATCTTCATTTGATATTGATTCGTTTTTATCCATGTGAAATAGTTGCCTAAAAATATACATAATTGCTTGTATTTTTCTTTTAGTGTTAGGATTTTCCCTGTTCTTATTTCCGTAAACTGGAATTTCGATGCCTCCTTCGTTTTGGTACAAAATATAAATAGAACCTTTGATGGCTCTTACAGTTATGTTTTTTACTATATGTAACTTAAATTTTTGATAAAAGATGGATGAGTAGATTGTGATACTACCATCGTTCTTATCAACATAGAATAAATAACTTTTAACGGAAGAAAATAGAATGATCTCAAACAAAAATACAAACCCGCCTAATATGCCAATTAGAGTTGTTAAACGGACAGAATCTCTAATGGAGTTCATTATGGGGTCTAGGTAACCAAGTATATACAACGCTCCAATACTGACAATATAGATTAGGGGCGGGGCTAATAATAAACCTATGTATAAGTTTGGGGAAACCCCTTCTTTATAAAGCCCACAGTTTTCAGAAATATATAGTTCATGCACTGTGAACACCCACTTTTAATCATTATCGTGTGAACATCTCAGATAGTCCTGTAAATGAGATAACCAATTCCCATATTCTCGGCTCTTTATTATAAATTATAAAATACTATTAATTAAAAAATTGAAGAAAATTAAATTTAAAATTAACGTATAAAAGGAATCCAAAAAATATCATCTTAACTTATTGTTGACAAAAATACGTTTAATCTACACTTATAGTGCATTTAGATATTTACATTTAAACATACTTATTTAAATATAATATTCGACTCAAAGAAAATTTATCCTTAAAACATCTTCATCAAGAACGAGTCCTAATAAAAAAGTTTCTCAGAAGCCTTCAAAGAAAATCTGAAAGGATTATGGATGTTATCCTCAAGTTTTACATGAAAGTTCGTTCAACGCATTTGAGACGAGGGAAACATGTTGAAATACAGATATTTGAGATTAAAAAAATATAATAATAGTAGGATAATAACAAAATCTGATTTACATGTACTCCTTGAAACACTGTTCAAAGGAGTTCTAGAAACAAAAGAAGTCGAAAATGAAAATATAAAAATAGACGTATTTGCCCCACATTTTTCAGAACCGATATTCTCGATACTGCCAAATACAGATAATAAAGTAGTACTAAAAGTCCACTTTGCAAAACCAAGAAGATTATTTAACTCTAAAATATGGGTGCTAATAAAAGAAAAAGCCAGTTTCAAAGATATTAAACACTGTGTGCAATCAAGTACTATTTTTTCAAACCAAATTATAGAACCAATGATCAAATTCCTAGGTAAAATCGCAAGAAATTTTACGGTTTACCTGGCTTTTGACACTAATGTATATGCTGTTTTAAAAAATATCTCAATAATGGAAAGGATAGAGAAAGTTGGGTTAAAGAATGTTACGTATGTGGCTTTAAGACCAGTAAAAGCTGAATTAATAACTAGAAATCCACCGATTTTTGCACATTATTATTTGAAGGAGCTCCAGAGAAATTGGAAAATAAAATGGAATGTAATAGAGAAATTTAAAGGCGCTCCATTTCTTGTATCTAGGAAATGGATACTAGCATATAGTGCTTACAATTATACTCTAAACAATAGAAATACAATAGAGATCGGTGACTTTTACAAGGGTGACAACGAAATAATTTCCACCCTACGAAAACTGAAACGCAAGAAATCTAATGCAAAAATCATATTGGCTACATTTGATAAACGCATGCCAGAGGACACGTATTTCGAAAGATTTATCCTACATTACCCCTCAAGATACCAATTAATGGCCCCAATAAAAACAACCTTTGAAAACATAGTAGACCTTTTGCACATAACTACAATAATATTCCAGACAATAGCCTTAGAGATAAAAGAACCTCAAATAAGTATAACTTTAACGAAGCTCTGGGAGAACCATAAAATG
>JAGSHR010000228.1 GCA_029855985.1 Candidatus Njordarchaeota archaeon | reverse complement strand
TTATCGTAAACTATCCACAAGGTTTTCTTTAATATGTTTCCAGCCTTGTCGTAAAGAATAATTGTTATGGTGTTATTCCCGTAGCTCAATAATATCGTTGAGTTTATGGTTGCATTAGCGTTAAGTCCTATACTCTTCTTGTATTCCCCAGTGATTACCACTAGTTTTTCGAGTTGATAATTATCTACTACGGTGAATGTTAAATTTGCTGGGTTTTCCCTCGTGTATTCGTTGTAATCAACTCTTAGATCTGGGGGTTCTGTGTCCAATATTACAATTATCGTTTTGCTGTATATGTTCCCAACACTATCCACTGTAGTAACAGTGATTTTGTTTTCCCCACTTGTGAGTGTTATGGTTAATTTTGTTTGGTTAGAGGATGTGATAATGTAGATTGTTTCATTGTTCCTGACCACCGTGGTGTTCGCAAGATCCCGCGGGTTATCATAGCTCAATTCTAGTTCGACTTGGGACGAGTTCGTGTATGAATTGTTTTCAGGTGCAAGTATTGCGAAGTATACAGGCTCCGCGTCAACATTTATTTTAATGTTAACCATAACTACATTGTTTGCCTTGTCAACTGCGACTACTTTGATTTGATAGTAACCGCTCACGTTAAATTGTACCTTGATTCTCTCACTCGTGTTAACATCATATGTGGTGAAGTAAAGTGATTCATTCACGTAAACTAGGACCTCTTCTATGTTCCTATCGGTCACATTAAACTCTAAATCTATTACCGCTGGGCACAGAGTGTTATTCTTTGGTGAGATGATAATCACATTTGGGGGAGTCAAGTCAACAATGACTTTGAAGATCGTTGAGTTTGCGTTACCTGCTGCGTCAATAGCCCTTAATTCAAGGTTGTGAAGCCCCTCAACTGTTAGGTCTAGAACCATATTTCTCTCGTATGGACCCAAGTTGACGATGAGTGAACCGTTGTCCCATATCTCAAAGTGGTGAATCTTGAAGTTATCGCTGGCAATCCAAGATACATTGAGGGTGCCATTTGTGTAAACTGTGCTAGTGGGTGAAGTTAACTTTAAATTTGGAGGTGTCGTGTCAACGTAGAATCTAGTTAAACTCTGGTTTATATTTCCAGCGAGGTCAACTAATGTGATGTTTAGTATATAAGAGCCCTGAGAAGCCGTAAAATTGGCTTCCCCAAGAATAGAACCGTTCGAGGTTATTATTGTATGGTTTACCTCCACTATGGCCTTATCGAATCGTACGTTGTCGGTAGCGTTCCATGTGATTGTCACATTAATCGTGTTTAGGTAAGCTTCGTCACTGGGAGTTAGCTCTAAGAGTTTTGGTGGTGTTACATCATAGTCCACATAAAAATACAGTGTTGCATTACCTACATCAACAACGTTAAACACTAGTTCAAAGAGGTATATGCCCTCAGTGAGTAGTGACACATTGATTGTATTGTTCACAGGTTCGCTGGAAGCATAAATTATTGTTCTATTACTCTTCAAGGATATCGATTTTAGTTCACCCTTGAGAGCCATGGTCCACGCAATGTTTATTGAATTGTTTTTCCATATCACTAAGCCCGTTATTGTCGGTTCATTTATTGTAGCATGAAAATTGGTAGAGTTCCTCCTGAGAATGAATAACTGTTTCGATGTGTCATTGTAGAATAAGAGTTTACCGTAATAGTTATCTAGCCTCAAGACCCCGAAGAGGGAACCTTGAATATCACCATATGTCATGTTATTCATTAATGTATAATTAGAGTATCTCACCTCCACGCTTATTGAACTTGCACCTCTTGCTAATAGGATCTCATTTCCCATCACCAGATCGAAATCCCCCACAATACAATGAGTTTCAATACCACTTCTCTGGAGTCTTTGAACACTCGTTTTAGTTCCATTCAAACTCAATACATCATACCAAGAGTTAAAGCTTCCGTCAACAGTTTTAACGCACATCAACAAGTCGTCCTTCCCATCGCCGTCCATTTCAATAGCGTGAAAAGTGTTAAGCTCGACTCTTATGCTATTAGAATCCGACAAATTATAGACACCTGAGAAAACATTGCCAGTGTAGGGGTTTACAGCTGTTATGTTAGCATTAACCGTTGACTCCATGTAGATATAAGAAAAATCTAATTTCCCGTCGCCATCAAAGTCACCTATGGAAATCTTGGAGGAAGAGCTTGGCAAACCCCATTCGGAGGCGACGTCTACGTCGCCGTTAGAGTTCTCCAAGAAGTATATGCGCGTTGCCGTTGTATTCCTAGCCACCGCTATAAATTCATCTAACCCATCTCCATCGAAGTCACTAACGAAAAGAATACTTGAGTCCGCATCAGAGTCAACGAATACCCTTTTTACCAAACTTAGTTTACCCAGTTGAACATCGTAATCATAAAAGAAAATTGAACCATTGTACAGGTATAAAGCCATTTCGTATACAGAATCATTATCCAACTGAGCCCCATAAATAAAGTTTGAATCATTATCAGAGTTGAGTTTAACGAGCACTAGATCAATGTAGCTATCTGGTAGATTTAACTGATCCCTGTAAGCCATACTAATCGTTATTGTAGGAGCCGAGTATGTTGCGAAGAAGAATTCACTCAAATTATCAGTTTGGGATAGATAATTTCCAGGAACAATTCCCCCTAATAATAAACCGGAAACATTCAAGGATCCTTGATAACTCCCTGTCCAAGAGTAGTAGTCGATCCTAGGCGCCGAATTATTGTACACGACAATAGTGTAATTAGTACTAGTCAAGTTTATTAGCGAGTAAACATAGTCTCCTGTGGCGTTCATGAGAACTGCGCCAACGCTTTTAGAAAAACTACTCCTATAAGGCCAATCACCAGGACTTCCAAATTGCCTTAAATGGTAAACAAAACTTGGAGCATTCCTATTTTGAGAGTATTCAACAGAGAAATCCGCTTTTGATTCTAACTCTCCATTGGTAATACCTTGAGGGAATTGATGCTGTAGACTAGGGAGCCATAGCATGGTTAAGAATACTGGAGATGACAATAGGATGATGAGAATCAAAATTGTTTTTCTCATTAAATCACACCGAAGCCAGCGGGCAGTCAAAAAACCATTAAAAAATTTGGGATAAAAGTGTTTACGATTTCCTCTTAAAGTAAATTATCAAACCAACAGTGACAACTAGAACAATGAATGATGCAGTAACATATACCCAAGTGGCTCCAGTTGGTTCCCCGTGAGAAATTTGCAAAGTGATTACCTTTGTTTTGTTCACGTTACCAAATATGTCAAAAGCGGTAACCGTGATGTTCAACTCGGTTGTGTTACTTGGGACAAGAACCATTGTTGTATAGTTCCCTGTTTCCTCATTATATTGTAATTCCCCGCTATAAACCGTTTCATTGTACCAATAGTTCACTGTTACGTTTAGGATACCACTATCATCCGAAACATTAGCCGAGATGAACACAAGAACACCATTATCGGTCATGTTGTAATCCGCTTTTACCCCAAAAATACTTGGGGGATTGCTATCCAGTGATTCAACTATGGGACCCGTCTTGAGTTTTGGAGTAGCATCGCTCCATGCGCTAGAATTGGGATCCGGATCTGGTGGGTTAACTATAGTCTCTCCTAGTAACCCGATTAAAGATGCTGATTCAGTAACCCGGTTCATTGAAAACTTGTAGTAGAAGTT
>JAGSHR010000217.1 GCA_029855985.1 Candidatus Njordarchaeota archaeon | reverse complement strand
CTATTTTGTCTCCGTAGGAATGTTTGGCCCCGCGGGGATATACGTTTACTTTGCTTCACTTCTAGGTTTAGCAGCTGCCCTGATAATCGAGGTACTCACCGAGTACTACACGGGTGACCATAAGCCCGTATTAAGCATTGCTGAAGCATCTAAAACTGGTCCAGCAACCAACATTCTCATGGGGATAAGCGTTGGCATGGAGTCAACAGCTTTACCAGTAATCACAGTCGTTGTCGCTTTAATCATTGCGTATGTCCTCGGTTTAGATTTCGCAGCTGCTTATGGAATAGGTGATACACCTTACTTTACTGGTGCATTCTTAGGTGGAGTTTATGGAACTGTAGCAGCAACAATCGGTATGTTGTCACTAACTGGAATAATACTCGCTATGGATGGATATGGACCAATCGCAGACAATGCTGGCGGTATAATCGAGATGTCTGGTATTGAGGAAGAAGTAGGAAAAACAGGCGAGGTATTAGATGCTGCAGGTAACACAACTAAGGCATTGGCGAAAGGTTTCGGTATGGGCAGTGCAACAATGGCCGCATTATTGCTATTCCAAGCATTCTTGGAGGTTGTTGCTAAAGTTCTAAAAGAGTTGGAACCATACAAGAATTGGGCTGTTGCGGAATTCCAAGATTATCTATTCAAGGCGTTCACTTTAAGCGATCCCGCGGTTCTAGTTGGTTTATTGATTGGTGCTATGATTCCATTCTTATTCTCATCGATGGCTATCAAAGCTGTGGGAAGAGCTGCTGGAGAAATCATAGAGGAGGTTAGGAGACAATTTAGAGAGATCCCTGGTATACTTGAAGGTAAAGCTAAACCAGACTACGCAAAGTGTGTGGATATTACAACTAAAGCAGCTCAAAAAGAGATGATAATTCCAAGTCTGCTAGTGTTCCTCTCACCAATAATCGTGGGTATACTGCTTGGCTTCAAAGCGGCAGGAGCCTTCCTATTAGGTGTAACAGCTTCTGGTATAATGGTTGCCTTCTTCATGAATAACGGTGGTGCAGCTTGGGACAATGCCAAGAAATACATTGAGAGAATGGGCTTAAAGGGCACTGATGAGCACAAGGCTGCAGTCATTGGCGACACAGTTGGAGACCCACTAAAAGACACTGCAGGTCCTAGCTTGCACATAGTGCTGAAGTTGGTTAACAATGTCGCAATAGTTTTCGGAGCACTGTTCGTACTCTTCGTTCTCTTTGCCCTATAAGGGAAGGTATTTTTCTCATTCTATTTTTTATATTTTCTATCGCTTATTCTTGGTACTCTCCTTTTAAATCTCCCAATATTTATTTTGAATAGGGGGACCACGCGTCTCAACTTCAATATTCGCATTTATTTGCTCATATGGTGTCTTAATTTGGGAGCCCTAAGAGATTTGAGGGAATACATTGAATGGTTGAAGGGCAGAAATAAACTTGTTGAAATAGACGATGAGCTCTCGCCAATACTAGAAATCCCAGCGGTTTTAAGGCAAATCATGTATAATAGGGGTCCATCTGTAGTTTTCACTAAAGTAAAGGGTTTTCCAGGTTGGAGAGTGGCAGGTAACCTGTTTCCCGATATCACCACTTTTCGAGAATCATTGGGATTAAAGAGGTTTGAGGAGGTAGGAGAGTTTCTTCTAAAGTTTGCTTCAGGGCAGATGCCGAGCGGTTTAATGGGGAAAATCAAGGGATTAACAGATTTAACGAAGATCGCGGGGTTTGCTCCTAAGAGAGTGAAGAAGGCAGAGTTTAAAGAAAATGTTATTAATGCTGATGATGATCCCCTTGATAAGTTGCCAGCTTTTAAAACTTGGCCAAAAGATGGTGGTCGATATTTGACTTTTTCATTGGTGATAACGAGGGACCCTGAGACAGGGGTAAACAATATGGGAGTTTACAGGGTGATGCTTCTTGACGGGAAGAGGGGTGTAATTCACTGGCAAATACACAAGAGGGGTTCACTTGCACATCAAAAAGCGATAGAGAAATCCAAAGACGAAATGCCAGTGGCCATAGCTATCGGAGTGGATCCTGGTACAATGTTTACTGGTGTAGCCCCTGTTCCTTATCCGTTAGACAAGTATGTTTTTGCTGGTTCGATTAGGGGTGAAGGAGTGGAGGTCTTCGAGTTAGATAATGGAATTCTAGTTCCCGCGCATGCAGAGGTCATATTAGAGGGTTACGTGAAAACGAAGGAGTTAGTGGATGAGGGTCCATTTGGGGATCACTTTGGTTACTACGACAAGCCTCAAGAGAAGTACCCTATTTTCTATGTTGAAAAAATGTACCATCGCGATAATCCAATATACTATGGAAGTGTAGTAGGTAAGCCCCCATTAGAAGACGCGGTGATAGGTAAAGCCATAGAAAGAGTGTTTTTGCCGATACTCAAATTTATGCTTCCAGAAGTAGTTGACATGAACCTACCAGAGTACGGCGTTTTTCAAGGAGTCCTTATAGTTTCTATAAAGAAAAGGTACCCTGGTCACGCGAAGAAGGTTATGATGGCACTCTGGGGGCTAGGTCAAACAGCACTAAACAAGATCATCATAGTGGTTGATCACACGATTAATGTTCACAATTTAAACGAGGTAATCTGGGCTGTATCTGCCAACGTGAACCCACAAAGAGACGTATTAGTTGTACCATATACTCATACTGATGCTTTGGACCCTGCAATGATCTCTCCATCATACGGATCCAAGCTTGGTATAGATGCTACTAAGAAGCTTCCAGAGGAAAACGATGGAAAAGAGTGGCCTGAAGAGCTGGTTGAAGATGAAGAACTTCTAGACAAATTGAGGAGCGTTATAAATAAAATCTTGGGGGAGAACTTTGATGGGGAAGGAAATTAAGTGGGATCCTGGGAGAGGAAAACAGAGAAACGTTGTGGCTAGGTGGTTGAGTTTTATTAGGGTTGAACATACAGTATTTAGTTTACCGTTCGTTTATGCGGGCGCTTTACTTGTAAATTCTAATCTATCGGTGTTTCAAGTAATCATGTTGTTTCTAGCGCTTTTTGGACTTAGAACCTTTGGAATAGCTATTAACAACATAGTGGATTACCCCATAGATAAATTAAATCCCAGAACTCAAGGTAGACACTTGGTTAGCGGTGAAATCTCGCTTAAAGAGGCTTGGACGATTGCGGCTATCGGGGTTCTCTTATTTATATATGCATCCTTTGAGTTAAACGTATATGCACTAATGCTATCACCCCTAGCTCTCTTGATCATTGGAACTTATCCCTACGCCAAAAGATGGCATCCCTTACCCCACATGCATCTGGGCTTCGCACTAGGATTCTCTATAGCTGGTGGCGCAATAGCTGTGATGGATCCTAGTGAAATCTCACTTATTCAAGCGATACTGGGGGCTCCATGGGTATACATATTTGCCATTGTGTTTTGGGTTGCAGGTTTTGACACAATTTATAGCATTATGGATATGGAGTTCGATAGAGAATACCATTTGGGCAGTATCCCTGCTTTAGTTAGCTCCAAAAATGCGAAGATTATTGCTATAGTTTTTCACGTAATATTCTTGGCTCTATTATACTTTGGATATTTCTTATACGGGCTTGGATTTTACACGTTCACTACTAATATTGTTACAACCGCGCTAATCTCGGTTCAACACTTTTACGCTTGGAAGAATGACATAAAAAAAGCATTCAACATAAACCTAGTCATAAGCATAACGGTGGCGTTAGGCATCATATTAGATAAGACTTTGCCATTATTATATTAAATATTTGCATGATGTTACAGGGTCAAAGGTGGACACAAAAAGTGTTCCTTATAGCCTAATTTTGACTTCCTTCTCCATGTTTTTTTCGGCTAATACTTCTCTCAATATGGGATCTGAAACGACATATCTATCTTTTATTTTTGTGATTATCCCAACGTTCACTAAGTGGTTTATGTATATTAGGGCTGTGTTTGGTTTTTTTTCGATTATCCTTGCAGTCTTTGAAACAGTTATTTCTCCATGTTCCCCCAAGTATCTTAGTATCTTTAGGTACCCTCTGATGTTTCTTCGCCCCAAAATCGCTCTAGCAATTTCATCATAGATGACCTGTTTAGCTTCCTTAATAAGCCTATCATATACTTTCTCAATATCAAATTTTCCAGTAATATAGTAATCTAGTACGGATAGCCTTCCAAAACTTGCTATCCATCCCGGGAAGCCTCCCAGTCTTCTAGCAGCCTCAATAATTAAATCATCGTTCACTGAAACATCACACTGGCTATATCCCTTTCTCAGCATGCCTATAGCTTCATAGTTCTTGAGAGGTGATAATCGAATTTCATCACCAAGTCGACCAAACAAGGGTTTTGCATAGTTTTCCTCTAATATTTGTTTTAGAGACACTATTGAACCAAGAAAAACTACGCTAATATTGGGAGAAGCGATATCGTGTAATGCGGCTAAATATTCGAAAAAGCTTCTCTCTCCTCTCATAACTTGGATCTCATCTAATATTAGAACGATCTTCTTTTTATTTGAAAGACTCACCAATATGTTCTCTAACTTAGTTTTATTACGTTCCCTTAGATCAACTGATACTTCAAGGAAACCTATTTTCTGAATTCTTCCTAAGACATCTCTAAGTTTCAATCGCTTGACTTTCTCTTTAAGGTCATTTACTATTTTCTCGAGTACTAAAGCTTCTTTTCTTTCCCCATGTATTTCCCAAAGGTTCACATATATTGGTAGAACATCAATCGCATTACATACCGATCTAACGAGGGTTGTTTTTCCAGTGCGTCTTAAGCCAGAAACAACAAACCATTCACCATTGATCGAGTAGAATACAATCTTTCTTTTTTCTTCCTCAAAATCAAAAACAGATTCAAGTGGCTTAAGAGTTGATCTAGCAAAAATGCCATCTTTTAGACAGGGGATTTTCATATCATTCATCTATCATGAATATTCGTATTATACGAATATTCGTATAATGCGAATAAAAATCTAACAGTTAATTCTCCAAAATTAACATTGATACGCTTGAAAGGGTTCAAACGCCCCTAAATGTAGATCGATTTCGGATTTATTTTTATAAAAAATTAGTCTTTATACATATATGTTGAGTTATCAAGGGTTTAACATCATTAATTATTGATGCCCCTATAAACGGGTATTGTCGTGATAAAAATGGAGTTTAAGACTTTCGAAGACCCAGATTATGGCGTCACATTTTCATATCCTGAAGATTGGCATCTCGAAATTCTAGGGGAAAGAGGAAAGTGGGTTGCGATAAACGAATCCAAAGACACGGGAGGACTCATATTTTTAATAGACGAACCAATCGATAAGATAGATTGGAAACATTTACTAAGAGAATTCTTCTTTATGACTTTTGGGGAGCTTCCAGATAACATAGAAATCATTGATAAACCAAGTGAAAAAACTAGTTTATTGAAATCAACGATTAAAATCAAGGAGGAGACTTTTAGCTTATTTGGTGTAATTAAATACTTCAACTATGATATCCACGGGAACTTAATAGAGGAAAAACTATTAGTTGGAATAATCTACAATGAGAAATTACGAGGAACCGAAAGAGAAAAAGAAATCGCAAAATTAATAATTACTTTGCCAAACACAGTTAAAAAGGAACCAAGCGAATTTGGTAAAAACGTACCATTCACCGAGTACAAATACATGACAAGTGAACTCTTAAATGACCTCAGATGGACCGTTAAACTACCACTAAACTTCCACGTTAAACCAAACATTTACGGTTTCGAAGCTAACACGTCAAGGGTCTACGTGACAATTCAAGCACACCACATCTACATAGACTTTAAAACATTTGTGGAAACAAGAATCGCATACTACCTAAAAAACATTCTTGGAATCGAGGAATACACAATAATAAAAGAAAAACAAGAGGAAAACGCCGTCTTCTACCACATCGCAACGAAAAACAACTATTGGAGACTTCTAGGCTACTGGACACTCCAAAAACTCATCAACATAGCAAACAACAAGGAATTCAAAATGGCACTCGAAAAACTCACAATTTACCCAACCAGAATAGAACTAGACTACCTACCAATTGCAACCAGGATATTCACATCATTTATAACGGGAACCTACTGGCTCTACGAAGACATGGGGCTACTAGACATATCACCAAAAACAGGGAACCAGTTAAAACCTTTACCCCCCGCAACTAAATCAACGTTATCAAGATCCAGCAGACCAATAAAAGCACCAAAAAAGGAAAAGAAAAGTTACTATGAAATGTGGAGACAAAAACTAAAAGAAGACATGAAGCGACTCTACGACTGGGAAGAAAACCTATGGACCGAAACATACACAACAATAAAACAATCAGACATAATAACAGGAATATACTCACTAGAAGACAAAAGAGGAAAAACAAAAAGAATTTACACAGCAAACCTAGCCACACCAACAACCCACGGATTCTGGAAACCAAAAAGAGACCCACTATGGATTAGCAACACAACACTAGCAATGAAAAAACACATGAGACCAAAACTAAAACACGAATGGGAAAAACTATCGTGGCACTGGGACAAAGAGATAGAAAGAATAAAAAAAGAAACAAAAGAAAAGAAAAAGAAACTAGATGAACTCTTCTAACATTAGGTAAGCGATCAAGCAATGAAAAAAGGACAAAACAGTGAAAACAATTAGAAAGATGTTCAAACAATTGAATTATAAATAAACATACATTTTTAATAAAAAGACACGAAAAACACAATTCCATGAAAAGACTCAGAACGCTTCTAATACTGTGAAAACCAAGGATAGTTAACCTCAGGTTATTTGTCAACATATGCCGGGATATATTGAACAAAAAAAGGGTCAAAACAGAGAAAATCTACCACAAAACTATGAACTAAGATAAAAAAGTTGCAACCTAATACTCGTCATACCACTTTTTGTTAGTCCTCCCAAACTAGAACCTAGTTATTTTTGCTCCCAATAATGTTTAAT
>JAGSHR010000106.1 GCA_029855985.1 Candidatus Njordarchaeota archaeon | reverse complement strand
TAATTACACCTGGGCCAATTATAGAACCCGCCCCGATGCTAGCTCCCTCCCTTACGATTGTTTTTAAGAGTTTCCATTTTCCTTTTACACGTGGATAACGATCATTAGTAAATGTCACATGGGGCCCAATGAATACATTGTCCTCTATTTCTACACCCGTGGGTATAAATGTAAATGCTCTTATTTTAACATTATTACCTATTTTGACACCGCTCTCTATATAAACAAAAGCATCAATTTTACAATTTTCCCCTATTTCGCATTCGTATAAATTAACTTGATCATATATTTTCGTTCCTTTACCTACTTTTATGTTTTTTATTATCGAAAATCTCGATTTCATAAAATTCCTTTCCTCACTAGAACTCTCAATTTGATCATCCAAAATAGTTTCACCTCTCTCAACGAATAAGAGATCAAATTTTTATTAATAAATCCCCCTTAGATATAATTCCATCTAGGCTTAGGTCATAAGAATTTTTCTTTATCCTTTTTGTTATTTATTCTAAACAGTTTTTAATTGGTGTACTGTTTATAATGTATTTAAATATGTTCGGTTATTTAGTGTTCGTGTTCTACAAATGTTTGCAAATGTGTATTCGAGTTAAGAAAAAGCGATAAACAACTCTATATTGATTTGAGCACACCAGCCGATATTTTCTATAAATTATCTAATTATCTTGTAATTTGCCATAGCTTCTTTAAACCCCCATTATTACAATAGAACCTTAGTTCCTTGTAAAATTGTTTTCTTTTTCTTTGCTTGTTTTATTACGTTTTGTCTTGTTTTCTTAAGAACAAATTGAACATTATTTGAAGTATGGGTGTTTTGTTTTTATCCATTGTATCGTTCTCCTTGTTCTTTTTTGTATTGTTTCTTTGTCCTCGACTACGGGTTTTTCTTTTGCTAGTTCCGCGTAGTGTTTTTTGATTTTTTCGAATTGGTTTGTTAGTGTTAGGTGTACTGTTGCCCATATTATTGGTAGTGCTTTTGTGTCGTATCCTCCTCCGCCTAATATCGCTACTGGGGCTCCTATTTTTCTTAGTTGTTGTGCTGCTTCTCTATACCCCTGTATCGTGTATGCCAAGTGGGTTAGTGGATCCGTGAAATACCCGTCTGCTCCTGCTTGTAGTAATATTACTTCTGGTTGGTATTTTTCTAGTGCTGGGATTACTATTTCGTTTATTGCCATGAGAAATTCTTCGTCGGTTGCGTATGGTGGTAGTGGGATGTTTATTGTGTATCCGTGTCCTTTTCCTTCTCCTACTTGTTCTTTGAATCCGTCTCCTGGGTATATGTAGTGTGGGTCTTCGTGTATTGAGATTTTCAGTATTGGCTCCTTATATAGTGTGCTCATTGTTCCATCGCCTGCGTGTGCGTCCCAGTCTACCACTGCTACTCGTATTCCTTTTTCGTGTAGGTGTTTTGCGGCGATTGCTATGTCGTTGAATATGCAGAATCCTGTTCCTTCGTTTTTTCTTGCGTGGTGGTATCCTCCGCATGGGTCGAATATTGTTTCTCCTTGTGCTGCTTTTTCTGCTGCTAGTATGCTTCCTCCTGTGCACTTTGTTGCCCATTCGTACATTCCTTTGAATGCTGGTGTGTCGATTGAGAGGTATCCTTTTCCGAGTTTGCTTAGTTGTTTTACTAGGTTGATGTAGTCTTGTGTGTGCACGAGTTTTAGGTGTTCTTCTGTTGCTGGTTCTGGTTCGATTATATCCAGGTCTGTTATGTTTTCTTGGTAGAATTTGATTACGGCTTTGAATCTCTGCGGTGAAAAGGGATGGTCGCTTCCAAAGTTTATTTTCTCGTATTCTTTGCTGTAGATTATTTTTACTTTTTGCAAGAAGTTGGTCCCCCTTTAACCCTAATCTTCTCTTATTGTGTGGAATTATTATTCAAGGTTTTTTATATACCATGTGGTTTTGATTTCTTGGATATGTGTTTGATCTTATTGGGGTTACATCTTTGTATTTTTAGTTATTAGTGGAAAGTGATTGATAAAAGCAGATTATGGTTTTTAATATATATGAGGTTATATATGGTGTTTAGTAATATAAGTTATAAGCTTGAGTTCTTAATTTTTGTTTATTTTGGAGATTTTGGTGTTTGGGCAAACATCTATATATGATAGGGTGTGTTATTGCTATGATTTCAGAGCAAGAGGCGGTCAAAACGAGTTTAAGTGATAGTAGGGCAACATTTGTACTGGTGTTGGTAAGGGATCCATCGGTTTTGTCTATGATTAATGTGGAGCCTTTGTGGAGGGAGATTCGAATTAAACATTTGAAGGAAAGCGTATACTTTATAGAATCCGCTATGGCGCCGAGGGATGTTGAGAGATTTGCGAATAATCTTGTTAAATCTTTTTACGCTATGATATCGAGAATGTATTTTAGAGCTGATGACTTGATGAATGTTCTAACGAAATATGAGAGCGAATTCGACGATACATTGATTGTTAAGAGTATGGTGGCGAAGAGATGGTTTGGTAAAAAGGAAACGATGTTCACGTACTTTGTAGGTCGACTAGATGAGGCTATACGGAAGGCGCGTACCCATGGGGTATGGATAGATTACATAAAGGTTTCGAGTACGAAAAAAGACTTTACGTTTTCTATAAATCGGAGGGGGGTCATCAGGTTAAATAGCACAGTGTTTTTTAATGTAATCAGATACATAATGGATCAATTATCCGATATTTTCATGAAACGTTATGCGCTTTTTACAGGCAGAAGTCGACTTGAAACTAAAAGTATTAAGCCTCTCATAATAGAGTTCTCTGAACCAATTTTTAAAGATATAAATAATACAAAGAAATTCCTGAAAATCTTGGAAGAATACCAGCACGCCTACTACTTTGTAATACATAATGGTAATCCCTATGTTTACATTACTTTAACTGACAAACTAGACGGGTCAAGCTACTCGATAAGAACATACAAAGAAAATTCTATAGTGATTATTCCCCAACTGAAAACTACACCTTCATCATTGGTAAGGATAACTGAATACATTCTCAAAAAAGTTGGGGAAGGCGAAATAAAAGACTATAGGGTGTGAACAGTTGGACAAATGCTACAAAAGAGAACAAGCAAGGTATAACCAATACTACCACACAGCACTAATCATAGCAGCTATGAATATGATTCTACAAAGTTCCAAAATTGAAATAAAGGGGATAGAAACAAAATTACTCCTAAAAAGCAATCCAGATCGAGAGTTAACTCCAGATCTCATTCTTGAATCAAAAGGACAAAGTCCTCAATACTATGTAGTTGAGATAAAAACCTCACTACCGTACGAGAAGGAGCAACTAAGTAAGAAACTTATCGAGTTGAAAAAATACTGTGGAGAACAAATCCTAGCGAGAAACCATAGAATAACTTTCAAACCAAGACTTATTTTGATCTGTGAAACAAGTGACTTGGTTAGAGTGATCGAAGAAATAAAGGGAAAGCACGAGGAGTACAAAGATTGCAATATGATCATACTTGAGTGGTCTCAAAAACTATCTGTAAAACAAAACACAGACGTTATCTTTATAAGGTCACACTACGGAGACAAAAACGATCTAATATATAAAATGTTCAAAGAGGGAAGAGAAGTCGATGTGTCAATGTTAGATATACAAATTAGTGAACAGGGTAAACTTTTGCCCATGAAACCGCCCCTATCATATATGTTGACTTTTCTGTGGTCAATTATATTTCCTCAAAACGCAGAGAAAACCGAGGAGGGGTTGATAAGCAAAATCTCAATAAACGAAACAGTAGAAATAATACGAAAACAGTATGGCTACTTTTTTGATTTAGGCGAGTGGACGGATAAAAGCGTTAAAAAAGACTGGATAAGAGAGGCAATGCAGATCCTTCACTTACTAAAGCTTGCAGAGCCTTTAGACAAAAAAGCTTCTTATGCTGCAGATGAATTCAAAATAAAACTGGATAAAATCAATAAAAAAGACCTAAAAGAATACTTTATACAGAAAATATGCGAAGAAAAAAAACGCAGTGAAATAGAGAAAAAGAGACGATTAACTAAAGGACTTAAGAGATTAGATGAATTCTTTTGAGAAATCACGTGTCTAGTTTAATTATATATCTCTATCAGTTCTTCATATATCATTTTCTCACCTCAAGGATAATCATTATTTTATTTTACTTTTTAGAAATCTTTAGAAATCTAGTTAGCTCAAAGTTGCCCATCTGCTTAACAAAATATAAACATTGAATCTCAGGGTTAAGGGTTTGAGAAACAATGGAAGTTCTTATATGTTTGTATGTTCGTTTTTAATGAGAGATGTGCAGGTTTTTAGTGTTCGAGGAAACATATATGTTAATATTTGGGATTGGTTATATTTTATTTGGAGGTATTGTTTCTGTGTTGAAGAGAGGTTAAAAGTATGAGGCTTACACGTGTTAAGATTGAGAATTTTAAGAGTTTGAGGAGTGTTGATGTTCCGCTTGAGAAGGTTAATGTTGTTGTTGGTCAGAATGCTTCTGGGAAAACTAATTTTGTTGATGCTTTTCTTTTTTTACGTGAGGTTTACACGACTTATGTTCATAGACCTTTTATTCCTCCGTACTTGAAGTGGTGGGGTTGGAAGAACATTGTGCATGGAGGGAAATTAGAGGAGCCTATTAGGTTTGTTTTATATTTTTATGATGATTTGACGGGGCTGAAATACACATTTGAGACCGTGTTTATATACGAAGCGAACACAATGAAAATTTATTATGAGAAACTACAAACTATGGGGGAAGATGGTGATTCGGATCTAATAACTATTGAGAGAGAAGGTGACGTTCTTTCTATTAGGTATAGTGAGGCGTATTTGTCTATAATGAAGAAAGAATTAGAAATTTTGAAAGAAAAATTTGATAAAATGAATTTTAAGCTAGAGGAATTTATAGGCAATTCTGAGAAAACTGAAGAAAGGCCGCGAGGTATTTTTTTGTCACTTTACTTTAAGGAGAAACATGATATCCTTACAAATATTTTAGAGAAAGGGAAAATTGAAGAGAAAGTTGATTTAAGGAGCATATTGAACATTATTTCTTGGGCAAGTGTTTGGGAGTATACTCCTTCGGATTTGATGGTAGTTCAACTGAATTTAAATGGCAAGACAATATTCTTTTGGGATGTCATGATTAGGGATCTATTGATAAGGATTGGGCGAAAACCCGATAAGTTTAGAAAATTTAATTATTTAATAAGGGAGTTCCTTGATTCATTTGTTCTTTATGTTATTCGCAGGATTCAGCAATTTTTCCAAGATATTACTGTGTTAAAGGTTATGGATATTAAGGGTGTGAGAGAGCCAAAGCCTCTGCGTGAGGAGAGGACTTTAAACGAGGATTATAGTAACTTGGTTCAGGTTCTTTATAATATTTACTTGAAGAGGCATGATTTTCCAGATGAGATAAAGTATCTTATGAAGCGTTTGTTTCCCAACACATATGTGAGTTTTAAGTTGTTAGGGGATGGTCGAATTTCACTTGTATTAGTTGAGAATGGATTGGAGTTAGATCCTCCGTCTATTTCTGATGGCGTTTTGAAGGTTTTGGGGATAGCGACTGCTCTCTATAACATTAGAGGGGGTATGTTGCTTATTGATCAAATTGAAGATAGCCTTCATGCTTTTACTATTGAGACTATACTGGATGAGTTGAGGGAAAAAGAGAACCTTACGGTTATTGTGACTACTCATTCTCCTGTTGTTATTGATATAACAGATCCAAAGGAGTTAATTATTGCTACTAAGGAGGGAAATGTAACCACCCTGCGCAAAATTGAATCACCAAGCAAGGTTAAAGAAGAACTATCCAAGTTGGGTGTCACCTTGAGTGAAAGGTGGTTGTATGGCGAATTGTAAAGTTATGATATTCACCGAGGATACCTACGGGAGGGACTTCATTAAGGAATTAGTCAATAGAATGAAAAGATTGGGGGTCATTGATAAGAGTGTAAAAGTGAAAACCACTAAGTTAGCTGGCGTTTGCAATACTAAATCAGAAAGGCAAATTAAGGCGTCATCGACATCGTTTGATAGGATTCTCATAATTGTTGACGCTGATGGCGGAGCAATAGATGATGTAAAGTCTAGGGTTGAATCCCATATTCCCAACTTTCTTAAGAGTAAAACGAGAACTATAATCATAAAGTATGAGATAGAGGAATGGATTCTTGAATCTCACGGTGTCAAGGTTAAAGGAAAACCTTCTGAGCAATTAAATCAGTATATTAAGAAGTTAAGGGGAGATGCTAGTGCACGTTATAAAAAGTCTATGCTCCCAACATTCGCTAACGATATCAAATTTGAGAAAGTAATGCATAATGAATCATTTAGACAACTGTTGGAAGGTTTAAATTGCTGATAAGTATCCCAAGCGTAGCGGTGGTGTTTAGATAAAACATACAAGAGTTTATTGGGTTGACCCAGTGATTCCTTCTTTGATTATAAGTGCTTAGAGACTAAACGCTAAGGAATATGTTTTGAGGATATCTATATTCCTTACAACATTTTGGAGTTTCTCCTGCTCAATCTGGGTCACTTAGGACATATCACTAGCTCCATAAAGGTTGTTGAGGATTTGAGAAAACTTTATTTAGAAGGTAAGGTATCTTTTGTTGAGATGCGTGATTTAAGAATGCTAGTGGTTTTCTCTGCTTTTTTCTTGTTGGAGAGAGGTGTCCCAATTAGTTGGACAGAGATCTCTGTTTACGCAAACGGGGACTCGGATGATTGGGAGCTCTAGTTGAAATCAAAGTACCTATAAATGATGCAGGGTTTGTGTTAGATCTTTGGGATAAGTTGCTTAAGGTCATTGAAAGTTAATTAGGAAGAACAGCATTGATTGAATATATAGTCTATTCCTAACTGGGAATTAACTGAAACTATATAACGTTTCTATATAAATAGGGTTTACGGTAGGAAACTGGAGGATCGTAATAGTCATTGATTCTTCTACGTTTGTGAGATTCTTGTTAAAAGAAAGAATTGAGAAACTGTACTGGCATTCTCAACTCTAGAGAAAACATTTATTCGATGGATTCCCCGTTGTTGAACTAACAAATGTCATTTGGAAGTATTCAATCCTATCCTATATAAACAAATCACTGTTGGACAAATTAGAGCGTTATATGAGAAGTTGAGTAAACTGGTTGATAAGAAGGTTATTGTTTTGAGGGAGAGAGGAAACTTATCTAAAAGATGCTCTTGATATTAGCTGTGATGCTAACATTTCGATTTATGATAGTTTATTTTTGGCTGTGGCGAAAGCGTTTAAAGCTATACTAGTGACTAGTGATAGGAAACAGTGTGAAGTCGCTTTGAAGCTGAACATACAAGCTGACTTTATATTCACTAAGTATCTTTCGGTGATGTGTTCGTTTTTGTGTTTCTAAATCTTTTTAAATAATTAATTCTAAGTGTTTAACCGTTGGTATATATTAGGGTTGTTATTGGACGTGTTTAGCTATGTCTAGGAAGGTTCTTGTTACTGGCGGTGCTGGTTTTATTGGCAGTAATATTGTTGAGGGATTGCTTGAGGCTGGTTTTGAGGTTGTTGCTGTTGATAATTTGTTTCTTGGTGTGAAGGATTATTGGTCTGAGTTTGAGGAGCGTTTTGGTGATCACTTCTCTGGTGTTGTTGGTGATGTTAGGGATTATGAGTTGTTGGAGCGTGTTGCTTCTGATGTTGATTTTGTTGTTCATATGGCGGCGGCTAGTTCTCTTCCAATGTTTGTTCCTGATCCTCGTGAGGGTGTTGAGGTTAATATTCTTGGTTTCTTGAATGTTTTGGAGCTTGCTAGGCGTCATGACAACGTTGACAAGGTGATTTATGCTTCTACTAGTAGTATTTATGGTGCTTTTGTTCCTCCGCATCGTGAGGATTTGCCCGTGTTTCCTAGGATGTTCTATGAGTACTCTATGTATGCCCGCGAGCACGCTGCCAGGATCTACAATGACCTCTATGGTATTAAGGCTTTTGGTTTGAGGTTTTTCAGTATTTATGGTCCCCGCGAGCAGCACAAGGGTAAATACGCTAACATTGTTACTCAGTTTCTCTGGTTGATACGTAAGGGTGAGCGACCCGTTATTTTCGGTGATGGCTCTCAGACTAGGGACTTTACTTTTGTTAAAGATGTTGTTGAGGTTGTTAAGAGGATAATTGATAATGATAAGCTTGAGTTGGAGGTTTTCAATGTTGGTACTGGTGTTGAGACTACTTTTAATGAGGTTGTAAATTTGCTTAATGATATTCTTGGGACGAGTATTGAGCCGATTTACAAGGAGAATCCCATTAAGAATTATGTTTATAGGACGCAGGCGGATACGAGGAAGATAGTGAAGTTGTTGGGTTATAAGCCGAGTACTCCTCTTTCTGAGGGGTTGAAATTCATTAAGGAGTATTATGAGGGTATCGAGGTATAATTCTTCTCCTTACTTCCTAACTTGTTAAAGATTTAAGGTCTTGGTTATCTATAGAGTTCTTTTCTCCACTAACTTTTTTAGTGTGAAGAGTAGTATTTCTATAGGTATTTTTGCCTCTTTTTCGTTTATTTCTGTGCGTTCTCCTCGGCCTGTTATTATGGTTATTTTTTCCCCTTCGTGTGGTATAGCTTGTATTCTTTTTTCTGTTTGTGTTGTTTTTGCTTTTTCTATGTTGGTTTTTACTTCGATTCCGATTATCGAGGTTGGTGTTTTTATTAGAACGTCTATTTCTTTTCCCTTTTTGGATCTCCAGAAAAATGTTTCTTTTGTGTATCTTTTGGCGTGGTTTACGATTATTTCTTCTAGGATTTCTGCTTGTTTTTCTTTAACGGTTTTTATTGCTTGTTCGAATGGGTCTGTTTCTCTGTTTGTTAGGTATTTCGAGACGTGTAGTATGAAGGGGTCCTTTGTGTAGATTTTTTTTCGTTTTTTCTCTTGTGGTTTCCATTTTTTTATGTCTGGTTGGTGGATTATGTCAAGTATGTACATTGCTTGTAGTGTTTCAACGTATTCTTTCGCTGTTTTTTGGTCTACTTCGATTTCTGTGGCTATTGTGTTGTATCCTATTGGTGTTCCCATTTTTTCTATTATTGTGCTGAGTATTTTCTCCGCTATTTCCGGGTTTTTTCCGATTTTTATTATGTCCCCCCTTAGGTAGAATATCATGTCATCGTAGGGGTAAACTTCGATCTTTTTTTCGTTTGTTTTTTTGTATTCGCTTATCGGTTTTGGGAACCCGCCTGTTAACAGATATTTATCGAATAATTTTGATAAATTGGCTAGGTGCATTTGGATACTTACTATTTCTTGCTTGAGATCCTTTGCTTTCTTTGTACTATTCATTATTTGGTAGTAGAGTTCCTTGTCGTACGCTCTAACAAAGTTTGGGAAGTCCATTGGCAGCATTTCCCTATCAGCTGGGGGTTTATAGCGCCCTCTTCTTCCCGGTAACTGTTCTCCCCCTTTGATGACATCGAGTGAGTGGGAACCCGTGGCTACTAGCGTGCAGTTTTTAAGCAATCCACTGTCATAGAGATCTTTGATGGTTATTTGCCAATCCCTTATTAGCGTGACTTCGTCAAGAAAAATAAAAACCCTGTCGCCTGTTATATCTTTGATCCATCTTAGGTATTCTACTAGGGTTTTCCATAACTCATCCCGGTTATTTATTGGATCGCATGATAAATATAGGATGCTTCGCGGTTCATTCACCATTTCTAGCAGGGTTTTTATTAGAAACTTTATGTGTGTTGTTTTTCCAACTTGTCTTGGTCCCCTTAAAGTGTAAATTGCATCGGTCTGCAAGTCCTCAACAGCAAACACGTTGGGCTTCCAATCTATCCCAGAGTTTTCAGCTTCTACAATGTGTCTATCATCATTTATTCTCTTTTTGTCGACCCACCAAGGGTTCCTCTCCGATAACTCTGGGATGGATAATATCATCTTTAAGGCCACCAATAATGGAATAGACTCCGAAAAATATATCCATATTTTCGGATTTAAATCCGAAAATAACACCCATAATCAAAAACTTAATTCGCACGGCTTCTCTCTAATTCAGTATGCTATGAGGACGCCCCGTACTTATATAATACGGGAACTTTGCCGAAGAAAAAACATTGACCACAAAACAACAGATGATGTACCGTAAAGACAGGATAAAATCGGGGCAATTTGGAACAGATAAAGGGTGAAGAAGCAAGAACTTCAAGTTAGAAATATTGACGTTCTGGATCATAATTGTCTTGGTTTTTTGAGGGTTAGTTGGTGGGCCGGGCGGGCTTCGAACCCGCGACCTTCGGGTTTCTTCACGTTTTTCTCTAATTCATGTCAAAGTGAATTAGAAGCGTTTAAAAGCCCGACGCTCTTCCAGCTGAGCTACCGGCCCATTTTTTGTTTCTGGTTTCGTTATTTATTTTTGTTGTTTTTGTTTTTAAAATTTTGCTTCTCTTTTTGTTTTCATTGTTTAACTTGATTTAGTTTGGTGAATACCTGTAATCTCTAATATGGGTCTCTAATAGGGGACTATTTATGATGTTTGTATTTTGTGCTAAATTGGATAATTGAAGTTTGTTTTATTATTGTTAAACCTTTCTATAGGGTTGAGTGGATTTTAAGGCATCTTTAAGGATTATTTTTCTTAGTCCCTTAGATTGGGTTATAGTCGCCCCTTATGATGAATCATGTTACTATTAGGGAAAACATATT
>JAGSHR010000049.1 GCA_029855985.1 Candidatus Njordarchaeota archaeon | reverse complement strand
TGAGGAAACTCCCTCGAACCAGACGTAACATCAGTAACCCAGGAAACCCTCGGACCAGAAGAATAAGCCTGGAGGAAAGGGGCAACCAACAATAAAACAGCGAGAAGGGACAAGACTAGTATTCTCGTATTTTTCAAAAACACCACCACACATATATAATGAAAAGAAATGCGTGTTACCAGTAATAAATTAATGGGCTAATAATTGATCTAGGTTGATATAGAAAATTAGAGGATAAAATTTCCACCTAATCATTCTTAGAAACTTGAAAATCCTACCTCGTATAGATCACGTAGCATTCTAAGAATTTTTAAACCGGTGTGCTTGAACTTGAACTCTTTACTGGTTTCATTCCAATTCTTTATCCACTCAATTAAATCATCTAATCCTAACTCACTAACATAGCTACTGTAAGTCGAGTTATCGTTCAGACATATGTCTAACATCTCCTTCAATGGAGTTTCAAGTCTTCGTCTATTCCCATGTAATTTAGGCAATATTTTCATTAGAATTGCAAGATCAAAAATTTCATCATCACTCAAATCCTCGAGTATCCCTGCACTTATCGACTCTTTAGTATTGTAAAAGAATAATACGATCTCGTCAATCACACGATATCCGAAGTGTAAATCGGAAGCCTTGAGCGTACTATAAATATGCTGGAGAGTTTCCCAATACGCTTTTTGTTCGTTTTTAAACTTAGCAACAAGCTTGTTTATATTTTGCTTGTTTATAGTTTTCTTAGGAACATAAGTGAAAGTATGGAAGCTACCCTCACCTCTCATGTCTCGTAAAACTCTTCTTTTCAAATCCTCAATAAGGGGTTTAACCGATTCGTTATTTTCAATGGGTGGATAACTAGTGAAGTCTATATCGTTGAATTCAATTATGAATGCTCTGTCCAACACTTTGGGGCTAAATGTGTAGGTTGTCTCGTCAACATTGACTGTTCCTACTATATATAAATTAGGAGGAAGCCTAATCTCTCTAGGAATACCTGCATTGCCACTTTTCCCTGCAATATAATGGAGTCTAATAGGTTCCCTGGTAAACCCAGATTCATCCCTGCCGCTCTCCAATATACTAAGGAAATCGGAGAAATAATATTCAACATGCGACAAATTCATTTCATCCAATAACAAAACATAAGGCATACTGAATTTTCCTTTAGACTGATAATCCTGGTAAGCCTCTTCTAAGAACTCCAACAGACTAGTCTTTTCATATTTTCCAGTTAAAGGATTAAAATACCCAATCAGCGACTTAGGATCCCTCCAATCAGGCCTAACCGACAAAAATAAGAAATTACTACCATCAGAACCACCTATAAGAGATGAAAACTCCTGCACCAACCGAGTTTTACCAGTCCCACTAAGACCCGATAAAATAACGAATCCCTTCGTCTTTAAAGCAGAATAAAACTGTGCAATTATATGCGAAGAAAACAGTAATCCTTTAGATTTCAGAAAATTGTTAAGTGAATATGCCTCATCCATTTCAAAGCTTCTATACGAATTGATATTATTGGCTGGTGAATTGCAATTACCCTCAGAAAACATGTTTAAATAATAAGCAACTTCAAACATATTTTTGATCTGAACTGATTCACGCTTCATTTCGTCTATATTATCTTTTATGAAAAGGATGAACTCTTCAACAATATAGACATTTCTATTTAAGTTTTCCAAGGCTTTTGTATCAGAAAAATCGAAAACATGTTTTATGATATTCCTCATCATTTTAGCATTGACAGGGATAAATGCATTATGATTTAAAATGCTGAGGAGACTAAACAAACTTAGTATTCCAATGC
>JAGSHR010000221.1 GCA_029855985.1 Candidatus Njordarchaeota archaeon | reverse complement strand
GAATTAACTCACTAGAACACTGGTGTCCAATATAACAAATGACGAAACAAAAAAGGCAATTAAATTCGCGAAGGCAGCATTTAGGTTATACCAATTGGGGTCAGCGAATTTCTGCGAGACACTAATAAAAGTATTCGGTAGATACGGTGAAAAAACATACTTATACTGGGAAAAAAGAAACGAAATAGAAGACTTAATTTTAAATTCAATAAAGAGAGCAAATAAAGAGGAAATAGAAGAGTGCCTAAACTTACTTCTATCAATATTAGGAGAAATCGAAAGCAACCAGATAGTAAACATTATTGTCCAACTTCTAGACAAAATTGATCCTATTAAGGTAAAAAGGTCCCTAAGCAAACTCATCAAGGATGAAATTATAACCACAATACAGCTATCTAAACAAGTCAGAAACATCATTAATCAACTTGAAACTCGGAAATTATCCAAGCTTTTGATGTCACTAGGAGATTTTATAGAGCAAGAAACAATAGATGCCATTGTAGACAGAGTAAGCTCCTCGGAAGACCCAGTGGCTAGACAATGGTTAAATGTTTATAGAGCCGAGAAAATAACACAAAACGATGTTTGGATGGAAATTGAACAACTCATTGAAAAATTGGCCTACTCTCTCTCATATGAAAAAAATCCTCTCAAAATCTTGGAACAATTACTGCTCCTTTATCTCCTTTACAGCAAACTAGAGTTAGAAGAAAAAAAGAAGCTTGAAGAAAAAATTAAACCATACGTTAATGATCTGTTTCTGAAAATTTTAACCGTCGATCCAAAGCTTTTTGACAAGCCTCTAGGTGAAGCCATTAAATGGTTAATCTCGATGATAAATAATATGGAGGATTACCTAGAAGAAATCTTTAACTTACTATTGGAGCTTGTGAAAAGAGACATTATTGATAACATCGAAAATGTAACTGAACTGGTTACTAGAGCTAACCTAGAGAGAATTAGAAAAATTGAACCAACAATTTTTTCGATTAGTAAGTCAGGCAATTGGAGACTTCGCGAGTTAAGCTTATTGCTTGCCCAATCAATATACAACAACACCAAAGAGGAGAAATGGTTAAAGTTAATCAAAAACTTCTGCAACGATAAGAGAAGTATTATACGCAAAACGTGCTCAAATTTCTTATTACAAGTCATGGAACGAGATAAGAATAAAATAAATAGAAGTTATTACTCCAGCATAATAAACTCAAAAGACACGAAATCAATAGCGAAGCTTCTCAATTTAATCTCAAATTTCAAACCCGATCAAAAAGACTTACAATATGTTATCGACAGAGCAATCAAAATACCGAGAAGCACAATATACAATGCAATATTAAACGTGTTAAATCAACATTGGAGAAAAATTGACCCTGACAAGCTGACAGAATATTTACACAAAATGTTAATTTTCTCAAGAAACAAAAAGACGTTAAGACTAGCACTTACGCGACTAGTGAAAGAAATAGCGTCTTCATCTAATACGCTCAAGGAAAAGCTCAAAGGTCTTATTGAGGAATTCTCAAGTGAATAAAATAAATTAAGGATTGGTAAGGTTGTTCTTTAGTCGTCTTCCGTTCAACCTATTCTGTGTGGGAGTAATCGTAGAAACCTTTCTTTGTCTTCTTACCCAGCCAACCGGCAGATATGTACTTCTTTAATAGTGTGGATATCCTCACTGTTGGGTATACACCAAAGTAATTCCTGAAGCTTTCTACGACGTGTTCCATGATATCCAATCCAACAAGATCTGCTAGTTCGAAGGGGCCCATGGGCATTCCAGCTCCCGCCTTCATGGCTAAATCGATGTCTCTAATTGTTGCTAATCCTTCCTCGTAGACGTGGAATGCTTCTGACATCATTGCACCTAGAATTCTGTTTACTACGAATCCTGGGCTGTCTTTTACAACTATTGGTATCATTTGTCCTCTAAAGTTCTTTAGGTTGTTTACAAAGTCTACGATATCTTCTACTATGTCTCTCCTTGTTCTTAATCCTGGAGCAATCTCAACTAAGGGGAGTATTGTTGGTGGGTTGAAGAAGTGTATTCCAATTAACCTTTCGGGTTTCTTTAGTTTGGCGGCTATGTCTGTAACCATTAAGCTACTTGTGTTTGTGCCGAGGACGGCTCTTTCGGAAACATATTCTTCAAGTGTTGCAAATAAGTCTTGCTTGACTTTAAGGTCCTCGAATACCGCTTCGATAACCAAGTCACAATCTTTAAAGTCTTCAAAATTCGTTGTTGGATGTATTCTCTCCATGAGTTTTGGTTTGTCCTCCTCTGTTACTCTCGGTTTTCTAACCTTTCTTATTTGCTCTTTTTGCTCTTCTGTTAGGGTTATCCCATATTTCCTCTCTATGTTCTTTATTTCGTTGTCAGCTTTTGTTACTTGAAATTTTATGAACTCGTCAAAGAATCCCTCTATTCTCTGCATGCCTCTTTTTAGGAATTCCTCATTAATCTCTTTTACAACGACTGGATACCCGTTTAGGGCCATTACTACGGCGATAGCGCTCCCCATTGTTCCGAGTCCTACAACGCCGACTTTCCTTATGAATACCATCCAGATGCACCGTTTTTGATTTTTGGAAAAATGTAGGAAATAAATATTTAAAACTTAATGAATATATACGGAAAAATATGCTGTAATTT
>JAGSHR010000140.1 GCA_029855985.1 Candidatus Njordarchaeota archaeon | reverse complement strand
GTAAGTGTAAACTGGTGCTTTATCAACAGTTGATAAGCTAACAAGTTTCCCTTTTTCAATCCAGCGTAACCCGCAAAAACCTTTTTCTCCTTCCCCCATAATGCATTCGTGGGAACAAATGTTGCACTTTATACCGCCCTTTGTTTTGGGAGGGTGAAAAGGTAAAGAAAACTTTTCTCGAACCTTTGAGTGAGCAATATTGATATAGGGCATTGCTTCAGTGAACCTAGAGTTTATGCAATCCCTACAAACACCTAGAATAGACGAGATTATTCCCTCCCTACCGCAAATCCTACATTTTTTGATTTTTTCCCTAAATATGGGCTCCATACATCCCACTCTGGTTTCATAAGTTTGAGTAGTGAAACATTGCTGGTTCTATTATTGTTTTCAATTTTGTTTAATTTAAACCGTTATAAGATATTCCAAAATCTTTTAATATGCTTGCTTTTAAATTCTTCAACTATTTTAAAAAAATTAAGTTTTCCAATATTTTTAATAAAAATAATAAAATTAAGCAAAAAGATTTTAAAAAATTTTAATCAATTGTTATTATAATTATAATTTTTTTAATTTTTATCAGATTTCTTGAAAAAAATGAAGAAAACAGAAATAATTTAAATATATTTTTCACCTTTACATTGTCATTGAATTATGAAAATTTGGTGCTTCGACATGGTGTTTTCTTGGCTAAAAAATTGGTATGTAAAAAGAATTGTTAGAAAAGCCAGTCTAGAATGGTATGAGAAAACTAAGGATTGGTCGGTTGAGGAATGGAAAGATTACCAGGCGAAAAGATTTGATGAAATGAAAAAGAACCCTTGGACGAGCAAGATTTACCCCGATTTAAGGGAGGTGTCCTATGAAGATCTTTTGAATTATCCTATGACAGTTGATTATCCTGAATATCCCGATGGATTTCCGGCTCTCATTGTCATATACACTACAGGTACCACGAGGAAAAAAACGGTTATGTTCACTAAAGAGGACGCCTTATTCAACGCTAAAGTTATTGGTGCTTTGGTTCATGAAATGGTTGGATTCGACAAAGCTGAAAATGTGCTCTCGATAGCTGGCGAGAGGAATTACGTTAGTGAGATGGCAGCAAAGTCCATTGGATTATTCGTCAAGAAGAATGTTATGCTTTATGCAGATGAATTCGTTGATAAGCTTGATTACATTGTTAAAAGAGGACCATACGATGCAATATACGCAGCGCAAGTCGTGATAATGTCCCTTCTTGAAAAAATTAAAACCAAGTTCTTGAAGGACGGTGCAATAATCTTACACACCGGGGACATAATGTACGAAAGCTTTGTTAATTTTGTTAACGAAACAGTTAAAAAACAAGGAACAAACAAAGTGTACCTAATTGATGCTTACGGTGCCTCTGAATCACCATTACTCGGCGTCTCTCATGACTCATTTAACGGTATCCTCGATCTCAGACCTGTATTAGCAACTTCAATCTTTATCCTTGAGAAAGAAAATGGCGAGCGAGTTAACTTGCTTGATGCAGACGTTGGGGAGAGAGGAAAACTTTTGATTACACCCATGTACACTCTTACGATCCCTAACTACAAGATCGGCGATATTATCGAGATAACGGGTAGAACTAAGAAAGGATTGCCACTATACAAGGTCTTAGGGAGAGATTTATACAAGGTAACTTTTAAGCATCCTAAAATCGGAGTAGTAGAGGGTTACTCAGGAGCCATGTTCAAAATATTCGCGATACCGTTCAACACTTATGCCTTCGATAAACTCATGGGCCGCTTAAAAACCAGATATCTAGCATTCATAGAAAAAGAAGCAACTAAAGCAACAATAAAGTTGTACGTTGAGAAGGATATCGATAAGGACTTCTTGATACAACAGCTTAAAGCGGATGTTCACCTGTTGCCCCTGTATGAGGGCATAGTTATGGGGAACCTCGATATCGAAATTTACAAGGAAAATCTAAGCTTCTTAGAAATATTTAATGAAAATTGGAAGGGAGGGCACTTAAAAGTACCAAGGGTTATAACTGACATTAAATTCATAGAACGACCCGCCCAAGTTCCCTGATAAAAACATCGAACACTTCTTCTTCATCTGGAATAAACAACTCTCTTCCCTCTATATTTTCATAAAACTTTCTGTAATACTCTCTAAGGAAGTCTAAAGCAAAACCTTTTATGCTTTTTGGGATGTTTTCCCCTATAATCGCTAACGATACCTTTCGGTAGGGCACTATTACAACTTGTTCTTTCTGGAACACAATGTACTCCAAACTTTGTTTTTGGAATATCATCTCTTTCCCAAATTCCGTTATTGCAATAATGAGATTGGCTATCAAAGCTACATTGAATCGTTTTCCCTTTGTAAGCGTTATTTCAGATAATAGGACTCCATCATCTCTTATTATTAGTATCAATTTGACTTTTCCCTTAAAGAAGACCAGGAGATAGGGATCTATGAAAATTATTATGCCTAGGAAAATCATGTTGAATAGTCCGATGATTGCGAAGAAGCCTTGGTTTATTGGATGCCCCGCTGAAGTTAGCATGTAAATGTATACTCCATCTCCTAACAATATGAGGATTAACGCAGTGAACAGTATAATGGCAAGGTATCTCCTCGCTTTTATTATTGTTCTCTTAATATACCCAATCAAGTAAACAGAAAATATCGTAATAATTATGAATAGCATTATGCCCCTAGCAAGGTATGCAATGTAGCCCCTTACGGAAGTTATTAACCATAGGTTATTGGAATACTTTAAACTTATTGGGGTAACAATCGTTTCCATTATCTCGATGAAGTATCCACCTCCAATCATTAGTAATGTAGCATCTCTAACTGAACTATTAAATGTATTCGCCAAGAATAGAGCCATGAAGAGGTAGCTAGATGTATAAATAAGACCTGTTAGCAAATACAGGAACTCCGCTTCTTGATAAGTACTTGCATGTGCCGCAACAATCTCTAGAATTGAACCCAAAAATGTGGCAGAAACACCCAGCGTGAAAATCAAGTAGTTGTTATATTTTGTTTTTAAGAACATTTTTAGAGAAATGGTAATCAACGATAACGAGATTATGGCATTTAAGATTCTGTAAAGTACAAATCCTTCCAACAACTAAATTTCACCATGTTCTAAGAGACATATATAACAAGCTTTAGTAATGATTTACTC
>JAGSHR010000188.1 GCA_029855985.1 Candidatus Njordarchaeota archaeon | reverse complement strand
GCTAGAGCATTAACTCGATCTGCACTTTCAGTAAGAATTGGTATTGCATAGTATTTCTTTAAAATCATAAAATATACAGCTAGTTCATAAAGTAACTTTTTTTCTTCAGGGAAATTTTTTGGTATAGCAGGTAAAAACAAGTTACTAAGGTTTTTTTTAAAGGTATTTAAATATGTTGCTAAGAGGCTATAATGGTCATAATGGTAGTGTGTAATATATGCTATTCTAATCTTTGAATTGAAAATTAATGCAAAATGTCGTAATACCTTTTTTAATTCCTTGGTATGTTTCCTAAAAACATTAGGATTAGCACCAAGGTCTATAACTATACCTTGATTTCCATGAATTATTAATGAAGCGTCACCGTGAAAAGTGTTCCAAAATATTATTTTGGTTTTACTCATATCCTTCAACTCCACTACTTTACTAAGGGATTAGAGAAGTTGTATAAACAAAGTTTTTTTGATTTTATTTTAGTTTATCGTCGGTTTTATATTAAATTTTTCCCAAGAAATTTTGGATTTTTAGAAAAACTTTTAATTCCTATAAAATTCGATTATAATGTTTTCACACCTTTGAGCGGGGATCCCTTTATAGATTTTACATGGCATGGGGTAATCGTAAATGTATGTGATAAAGTTCGGAGGAAGCGCTATAACTGATAAAGATAAGCCCCTCGTGGCTAGAGTAGACGTCATAGAGAGACTCGGAGAGGAAGTTAAACCAATTTACCCAAACATGATACTGACACATGGGACTGGATCATTCGGGCACTACTTAGCTCTGAAATACAAGATATTCAGGGGATTCAAAGGCACAATGAATGAAAGAATAGGGATAGGCGAAACAAAGTATTGGGTTACCCAATTAACTCAAATGATAGTACGTTCACTTCTTGACTCAGAGATCCCAACATTCACGTTCTTCCCCTCATCCTTGGGGGTTCTTGACAAAATGCAATTCGTTAAATTTGATTATGAACCCTTGGAGAGATACCTAGAGATGGGGATAATCCCATTGATACCCGCGGACGGACCTGCTGACAGAAGCATGGGTGCAACAATAGCCTCAGGAGACTACATAGCGCTACTAATGGCAAAACACTTTAACGCAAGAGAAGTAATATTCACAATGGATGTTGACGGGTTGATATGGCAAGGTGAAACACTCTGGAACGTCACATTAGACGAATTAAGAGAAATTTACGATAAAATGGAATACGGAAAAGACGCAACAGGCGGCATTAAAGGAAAATTAAAATATGTTATTAAAATCCTTGAGGAAGGGATCCATGTAAGATTTGTCAACCTGCTTGTACCTAACAGATTAAAAGATTTACTCTCAGGTAAAAATCCCCCTCACACACACTTTAAACCTTAAAACTTGGTGATAATTTATGGAAATCCCGTTCACAATATTTGGCGGAGATCTTGACGCCATAATCTGGAACCTAATCGCCGCCTTCATAGTTTTTGTCTACATAATGCTCGTAATAAAGTTCATGGATATAATGGTAAGTAAGGGCTTATCCCAAGACATTTCCCGTAAAGTGATACACATAGCTGCAGGTTCATGGATCGTGTTTTGGCCATTATTCTACCCTAACCACTGGTCGTATGTATTCAACATAATCGTGGCTGTTCTATGGACACTAATGTTCCTGCAGAAGGGGCTAACTGCAAGCCCTGATGACCCAGCAGTTAAAACAATGACCCGAACTGGTGATCCAAAAGAATTACTGAGAGGTCCACTGTTCTTCACATTAGTAATGGAGTTCATCGGTATTTTCTACTTCATGGACCTAAAGGGTATACTAGTGATGGCTGCTCTAGGTTGGGGAGACGGACTAGCACCCGTTTTTGGTAAGTACTATGGTAAAAACAAGTACAGTGTTTTTGGTAATGAGAAATCCGTACAGGGTTCCTTAGCAATGTTCATTTTCAGCTGGTTCGCGATGATATTCTTAACTTTACTAATAATGCCAAGTTGCGTTCTTTCGAACTTTACAGGGTTCTTGACAAAGACCCTAATATTGGCGATAATTGCGACAATTGTGGAAGCTTTGTCTCCAAGAGACGTGGATAACCTACTAATACCCGCGGTCCTGTTAATTGTTTTGTACCTGCTTCCACTTTAAAAGCTAAATAGTTTCTTCAAAACATTTTACAAACTTTTTTTAGAAAAGTATAAACACGGATGGTTGCACCAACCATTACCTCTATTCTATCCCTAATCCTTTTGTGTTTTTGTATTAATTGAATCTGCTCGTTGACAATCTCAATGATGGCTTCATCTGTTTCAGAGAACTCAATTCTAGTTGGATAATGGTGATACTCGAGAGCTGAAAGGGCAACAAGCAACTTCAATTTCTCCACGCCAAAAACATCTCGCTCTCTAAAAATATTCTCAATAAACTTTTGTTCTTGATCCAAAATTTTAGTATAACCAAGGGTTTTAAGGTACCCGTAAACAACTCTGTGCTTTAAACCGCTCAACAAAGCCAAATAAGTATTCTCAACTTTTTTCAGCTCTTCGCTAATATTTTGCCCTTTCGACAACTTTATGAGACTTCTCACTATAAGTTCTCTGTAAAACTTTAAAGCCAAGTGATTCTCAGTACTATGGTTAATCTCACCAATGGTTTCAAAGACGCCGTGAACAACAGCATGTTTAATTGACAACTCAAAGTTATCGTGCTCCTCAACAATGATTTTATCAAATATAGCAATCGCATTTATGTAGGGAAGCTCCTCCCTAATCAACTGCCTACCAAATATTCTAAGTTTCTCTATATCCCTAAACTCGTATTCCACAAACTCCCTCATGTTATCCACAATGTAGATCTCAATGCCTTCCTCGAGAAAATTCCCTGTAACTCTATCGAAATATTCTCGATTCTTATCAACGAAATCCAAAACCTTGGTGTAAAAGTCACTTTTCGAACTCCTATTGTGAACTTTCACATCAATAGCTGACGCCTCTCAGAAAACACACTACAAAACAGAGTCCAATGCTGACAAAGATAAACTGAACATTAATTGCAAGTATACTTAGTTTAAATCACTAATTTAACTTCTTAAATTTGACTTGAAGTTTTAGTAAAATTTCACTAACCCCAAGTAAACCAAATACAATTGGGGCGAAAAAACTTTGAAAATCACACGTATAATCGACCTAACAAAACCAATAACGCATGGAATGAGGGTGTACACGGGGGACCCAGAGGTAACTTTTCAGCTACATGTTTCATTAAAAGAAAAAGGATACAGAGTAACAAAAATCCAACTTGGAACCCATACTGGAACACACATAGACGCGCCAATGCACATGATCGACAAAGGAGAATCGATCGACAAGATACCTCTCGAGGAGCTAGTGGGTGTCGCGAAAAAAATCAGAGTAAACAAGAAAGCGGTGGAAGAAAAAGATATACCAGATTTAAAAGAAAACGTAAACACCATATTCCTAATCGAAACAAGAGAGGCAGGATACTTAACTAAGGAAGCAGCAAGAAAGATAGTTAAACTCGGAGTAAAAACAGTAATATTTCACGAAAAATGCTACATCGACGAGCCAGGCAACAATGATTACCCAATACACAAATACTTGTTAAAAAGCGGTGTCCACATCGTGAGCGAAGCGATAAACTTTGACGAAGTTAAAGATGGTGACTTAATAATCGTTGCACCCCTAAAACTGGTAGGTGTAGATGGAGCACCTTGTAGAGTAGTCGCGTTAAGAGAGGGTGATTAAAATGGAACAAACGGATGATATTTCACTAGAAAAACACGTGGACAAGTTCGATAAAAGAAATTATTTCGCTATGCTGGTGAGCTGGATTATACTCGCACCAACATGGACAATAACTGTACCATACTTCCAACACTATATACTAGCACTAGGAGGGAACGAGTACATTGTCGGTTTAATCGCTGCAATATCAGGGTACACGTTAGCAACCGTGAGAATCGTAGGAGGTTACCTAACAGATGTGGTTGGAAGGAAAAAGATAATCGTGTTATTCACATATGTGCTCTCAGCCACATACCTGTTATTCTATATTGCATGGGACTGGAAAATAGTTTTGATAGCCTCAGTGATAAGTAGCCTAGCGCTAATATATCAACCCGCCTTAAACGCGATTGTGGCGGACAGTCTCCCAAAAGAATACAGGGGAAGAGGTCTCGGTTTAATAAACCTGGCAAATGGGTTATCTGGCCTGTTAGCTATCTATGTAGCACTGTTGCTTGTCTCAATATACGGAATAATAGGTGGTGTAAGATGGGGTTACCTAATATCGTTTTTCCTAATACTGATAGCCGCGATAATAAGACACATATTTCTAAGAGAGACAATCAAAGTTGAAAATCTAAACGAAATAGAGGACGTTGTTAGCGATTTTGTAGAAGACTATAAGTTCGCACTAAAATGGATTTTCAAGCACCTAAAACACATAATGGTCATCGCCTTTATACTCAACTTAATAGCAGGAATAACGTACCTATTACCCCTCTACGTCACATACTATTTGAACTTCGG
>JAGSHR010000232.1 GCA_029855985.1 Candidatus Njordarchaeota archaeon | reverse complement strand
GGTGTACCCAGCGGCAAACATTCCCAATAAGCCTGATAAGATTAGGAGTGAGCTTTGTTTTATTTTGAATAATTCCATGTAGTCCCCGATTTTTCCCAATTTTTACACCTCATTTATACGGGGCTTTTCCCAAAGATATTCGCCTTTATAAAAATCAAAACGATTGACCTTATTTAACCGATATTCCTTAATTGTTGGAAAAATATTCTTCCCTACGATAGATCAATTGTTTGGAGTTCAATGGGAAAGTGTAACACGTCCTTGATTAAGCATGAGGAGATAAAGTTCTTTAACCATGAAAACCATAATAATATATTAACTAAGTCCACTCTAATTAAGTTAAATGGGATTCATTATGGATCGTAGTGAAGACTGGTTGAAACAAGCGAAGAGGGATCTAAAAGTTGCTAGGGTTACCTTGGAGAACAAGTTTTTTGAGTGGACTTGTTTTTTGTCTCAACAAGCTGCGGAAAAAGCTGTCAAGGCGTTGTGCGAAAAACTTAGGATAGAGTGCTGGGGTCATAGTGTTAGCAAGATACTGAAAGGATTACCTATTAATGTTCCGAGAGAAATAATTGAGTATGCTATGATTCTTGATAGGTACTATATCCAAACTCGCTACCCTAATGGTTTTGAAACCGGTGCGCCCGCAGAATATTATACAGAGAAAGATGCTGTGGAGGCTATTATGTATGCGGAAAAAATCATCAATTTTTGCGAAAAACATATACAGGGATAAAGAGGAGTTAATGAGAAAACTTAAAGAGGAAGCAAAGTTGTTGAAAGAGAGGCATCCAGAAATAGAGGAGATTATTCTATTCGGCTCGATTGCTAGGGGAGACTTTGGTTATAAAAGTGATGCTGACATCTTAATCATTTTGAAAAAAAGCGAATTTGAAAGGTATTTTGACAGAATACCAAAATATTTAGCTGATTTTGATGCCCCAATACCTGTTGATATATTTCCCTACACTAAGGAAGAGATAGAGAGAATGAAGAAAAAAGGATTAGTAAAGAGGGCTCTAGAGGAAGGAGTTAAACTTGCATAAAAATTGTGGGATTGCTTATTAGCGAAAAAAGGTTTCAAGCAACCCAAATTAATCATCCTTCCAATGACTTATTGTTTTCTCCAGTGGAACACTGCGCAGAGCATTATGAGAAGCAATACGGGGACCATGCCCCCCGTTAACGCTGTCACTAGCTTTACTTCTGGAAGGATGAGTCTTAGTGCTGCTATTATTGCTGCACTGGGTGTTAATGTGTAAACGAGCTTGGAGAATTTGGCTTTTTTCTGCAATATTATCGGTAATAGTAGTGTTCCGTGTCCTAGAACTTCGGGAAGTATGAAGCCAAAGCTTAGAACGTGTACAAACGTGACGATGGTTATGTATCCAGTGTAGAGTAGTATTGTTGTTATTGGGAAAAACGCGAATGAAACTATGTGCGCTAACAGTAAATTATAGTGTTTTGGTTTCGATAACTCTCTTAGCTTTGAAACATAAGTAAACCACTTTCCAATGGTCTCAATCCTAACCAATAATAGATAAAATAAATAGGATGCCAACATTGATAAGAGGAGCAGATCGGTTAGCGAGAGATAGTATAAGATTAATACAGTGAACTCGCTTAGAACTATTAGGTAAGCCATAGAACCCCTTGTTTCAACACCGTACGTGTACGGGATGCCTAAACTATTCACAGCATAGATTATTCCAACAGCAATGTAAAACAACGTGATTATGCCCAAATCTAAGGCGATAACACCTTTTAACAACGGATAAAGAATTAAAGTGAACGCGCCCATACTGTAAGAGAAGACCCCAATAAACTTTTGGAAGTAAAATCTTGGATGAAACCTATCCCAAGTTCTTAAAACTAGAAGAGTGATCAATAAAAGTGATGCTCCCTGTAACCATAAGGCAAGAAAATACTCCCTGAGAAAGAATAACACAAAGGATGCTGCGGAAAATACCAATTGGAATAAAGCCACAATTAAACAGAACTTTCCTTTCTCTCCCGGGACAGTGTAAAGGTATACACCAGTGACGAAGATTGGAAGAGCGTACACACCTATAATTAAACCATGAATAACCCCGCCAAAGGGCCTATAACTAACTAAACCTACGAGAAACGAAATAAAACCCAAGATAACGGTAGCCTTGGAAATGTTAAAGTAAGCTTTAGAGTACATCTCAAATACCCTCATCAAAACATGATAACATTGTCCCTATTAAACCCAACTAAAAATCTATAGAAAAAGCTTGTTAGTGTTTTATCAGTTCAAAAAACAAAGAGAAAAAGAGAGTGTAAAAGTAGTTGTCCTTATGCCTTCATCTTTTTCATGTAGAAATAGGCGCCAACAGCACCTACAACCACGATTATCACTACCAAAATCAACACGTAGTTATTTATTGTAGGAAGCGGGTCGGTCGAGTCAAGATCTCCATCACCATCGGTATCTGGACTCAAGGGGTTCAAACCCCTTGCAACCTCTTGCCCATCACTGAGACCATCACCATCTGTATCAGCTTTTAGAGGATCAGTGCCAATTTCAACTTCTTTTGAATCAATTAAGCCATCGCCATCAGTATCATTCGCCTTCGGGTTTGTTCCCAGGCTATATTCTTGAACGTTAGTTAAACCGTCATTGTCCGGATCTTGGGATGCATCGTCAACCAACGGGTTTAAGCCATTGTTGACCTCCCAGCCATCAGGCATACCATCGCCATCAGTATCATTCGCCTTAGGATTTGTCCCTAAATTGTACTCCTGCAAATTAGTTAAATTGTCGCTATCAGGGTCTTGAGATGCATCATTGGTTAATGGATTCAAGCTATTGTTGACCTCCCAGCCATCAGGCATACCATCGCCATCAGTATCATTCGCCTTCGGGTTTATTCCCAGGCTATATTCTTGAACGTTAGTTAAACCGTCATTGTCCGGATCTTGGGATGCATCGTCAACCAACGGGTTTAAGCCATTGTTGACCTCCCAGCCATCAAGCATACCATCGCCATCAGTATCATTCGCCTTAGGATTTGTCCCCAAATTGTACTCCTGCAAATTAGTTAGTCCGTCATTGTCGCTGTCTATGTTTGAGTCATTGGTGTGTGGGTCTAGTCCGTTGGTTATTTCCCATCCGTCAATCATTCCGTCTCCGTCAGTGTCGTTTGATAGTGGGTTTGTGCTGTACTGGAATATTTCTTCTCCGTCGTTTATGCCGTCGTTGTCTGTGTCTGTTTTGTTGGGGTTTGTGTTGTAGTATAATATTTCAGCTGCGTCGTTTATGCCGTCGTGGTCGTTGTCTATTACTATTGGGTAGTGGTCTAATGTATTGCTGTTGATTTGGTATGGTTGATCTCCTATGCCATTGTGGTCTAGGTCGGATCCGTTGTAGTTGAAGTAGTAGTTTCCGATTGTGCCGTTGTCCCATCGGTTCCCTGTTGATAAATCTTTGACTTGTGTTTTGTTTTCGTTGTTTGCGATGAAATAGTTGAGGTATATGAGGTTTCCGGTTCCATTTTTAATGTATAAGCCTTCTCCCTTCGAAAATAGGAACTGATTGCCCATTATTGTATTGTAACTGCTGTTCTCTACTAGCCTCAATCCGAAGCTTAATTTCGATGTGAACGTGTTGCTTACAAGGGTGCTGTGTGTGACGTTATCTAGGATTAGAGATGTGTAATTTGAGATGAATATTGTTGCTGTTATTGAAATGTTTTTTGAGTTCCAAATTGTTGGTTCAAAGTTTGAGTATGAGCTTGAACCAATGAGTGTTATGTTACTAGAGAACCCTATCAGTAATGTTTTGTTTGCTATTACGTGGAAACTGGTGAATGTCACGTTGCTGCTTTTTTCCGCTGCGAGCCCTACGTTGTCTGTATTCAAAACCGTGTTGTTGAAGATGGAATCCGTTACGTTGTATAATCTGATAACCACATTTTTTGCGTTAATTATACCGTTTTTAACTGTTGTTGAACTCGCGTTGTAGAACGCGAGTCCGTTATTCTGGGAGTTTACTGTGATTTGATCAATGCATATCCTTTGGGTGTTTTGTTCTTGGAGTGCTACGTCATTTGCCGTGAATTGCAGTAGAGACAGTTTGACGTCGGTTACATTTGATAACAGTACTCCCGTTTTACTTATTGTTTCTAGTAGACTTATGTTTATTTTTTGGGAATTGTCAATTGATATGCCAGCATTATTAGCGTTGATTGTCACATTGTTTATCATTATATTCTTGACTTTGGTTAAATCTAACCCACTGTTTCCTGTACTAATCTGTGTATTTATCAATGTGAAGTTCGAGAAATTACTAAGACCGCTGTTCCAAAAAGCGTTACCGTTTGATTCTATTAATGTGTTGTTAACGATAATGTTTGCTATCGTTCCAGAGTAAATGTCAATTCCCAAACCGTTTGTTGTTAAGTGCATGTTCGTTATGTTTAATTGTTTTGCGCCTATTAGCAACAACCCGTTTTGTGCAGCCTGTATTTCCACATTTTTTAGTCTTATGTTTTCGCTGTTAGAGATTCTTACAGCGAAACTGCCTATTGAGTTTATCTTTAGTTTTTCTACTGTTACGTTGTTTGCATCTCTTAGGTATAGACCAGCGAGGGCGTTTTCAATTACTGTCTCGTTTATGTAAACGTTGTTGGTCTTTATTGTTATGCTACCGTCCTCTGCGCCATCAGTGACACCTACGTTTATGAATGTACAGTTGCTTATTGTTAACTTGCTTCTAGGTTGGGCTATCAAGTACCATCTCGTGCCAAGATTTAAACCGCTTACGGTCACGTTCTTGAGGATAAGTTCGCCGTTTTCAGTTATTTCAATTCTATGGGTGTCGTTGAAGGTTATTGTCGAGTTTATTATTGTTAGCGTGTTGTTAACGATGATGCTGCCGTTTAAAAGCAGGTTTTCCCCTATGACCGTTGTTGTGGTGTTAACTATCCAGTCTCCGCTTTCAGGTGGCGTTGTTCCGCTTATTGTTGATTCCACTTGTGTAACGTTTAGGAGCACTGTATTGAAGATTAGCCCTGTTAGGATTAGAAAAGCGAGAAGGGAGGGTTTTCTTTTGCCCATTTTTTTACTCTCCGTTTAACTTTTAACTTCAGTTTGAATGTGTTTTACATCAAATTCTATTCGTTTGATTGTTTTTTATAGAGTAATAGCGTTTAAATAAATAATAATTTTAACTAAATGTAATAATTTAAATCTAACGCCATAATTATATCC
>JAGSHR010000123.1 GCA_029855985.1 Candidatus Njordarchaeota archaeon | reverse complement strand
TTGATAAAGTAACATTGCGGTATCCTATACTTTACTTTCTTACTTTAATAAGCCCCCTTTATTATTCACGTTTTCCAGGCATTTTTTAGCATTTTGTTTATCGTTCGCCGTGAGCTTTTGTGAATCCACATTCTTTGACCAAAAGACTTGGGGTGTAAACTGGTGTATCGTACTCTAACCACCAGTGGAAGATGTTCTCTGTGTCACTTCCAATACCGTTAATGTTTGATAGCAATCTCAATGCGTTGTCTGAGAACCTTAAACCTTTTACAGCGTGCTTTATCTCCCCGTTCTCTACGTAGAATACACCATCTCTAATTATTCCCGAGAAATCTCCTTGCACGTAGTTCTGGAACCTAATATACGTGATGTTATTGACGATAATTCCCTTGTTAAGTTGTTCTAGAAGCTCTTCCCTTTTAGCATCTCCAGGTAAAACGTAGAGGTGCCATGGATTGGGGAACATCCACCCTGCATTACCGGTATGTTCAGTGTTAAACGCTTTTGCAGTGAATCTATTGTGAAGCAGAGTTTTAAGCACCCCATTTTCGATCAAAACATTTTTTCTTGTCGGCACACCCTCGTCATCGAATGACCTAGGACGGGCTGAATCAATGTTTAATGGGTTATCAATCAAGTTAAAGTTCTCTGCTGCAACATTTTTACCAACTTTATCTCTAAAGAAGCTAAATCCCATTAGTACAGAGAACGCAGAGGATGAACCCGCTACTAAATTCATTATTCCTGCAACGGCATTAGGGGTTAACAGTGTATCATATCTTCCTGGGTCTAGCGTTTTTTGAACGGTGTTGAGTTTAGATGTTTCTGCGGCCTCTAGGCTTACCTTTTCTGGGTTGAGTTTATTGAAGCCTCTTGCGATCTGTGAGCTGTGGCCTGTCGCTGTTCCATTATTGAACGCTCGAACATCTAATATAGCGTTAGTGTACCCGTCTTTTAACTGTGTTCCACTGGAAGTTGCTAATCCTATTTCTATGTAGTTTCCCCTAATGCTTCCTGCGACTCTTTTAGCTCCTTCACTTGTGGCTGTGTCTATTATCTTTTTTGCTATTTCACTCATTTTTTCTGGTTTATCTCTTGTATCTGTGTCTATTTTTCCTTCGATCTTCGGGTAGTTCTCAGAGGGTTCAGGTATGGGGGCGTAAATTGGTTTGGGTTGGGACTTCTCTAGAGCTATTTTCGCCATTTCCATTATTTTGTCAATATCTTCTAAACCCGGGTAAGTGATATTCAGAATGTTTACTTTCTGGTCTTTTTCCAAGAGCATGTTTATACTGGTTTCCCTCCAGGTTTTTATTATGTCAATTTTGTTTTGGGAAAACCTCAATTGATGTGAAATTGAGCGTTGTGTTAAAACGATTCCACCGTCGGCAATCTTTAAAATTTTATCCAACACTTCATTTGAAATTTCTAAAACATCTATACTCATTTTTCACCCCCCTCATACTTGCTTAAAAATGTAAACATCCCTTATTCTCAGGTTGGGACCTCCTGTGAAAACTGGTACGCCTTGGCCTGGATCACTTTTACCACAGGTGGCGGGATCGAAGTGAAGTTCTCTGTCAACGGCATCTATGCTTTCATAGAATTTGGGCGTTGTGATCTCAAAGATTGGGTTCCAAACTGGTTCCTTTATCTCCCCGTTCTCAATGTAGTAAGCTTCTAATCCAACGAACCTCATATTGTACCTCCTATCGTCAATATTCCATTCTCCAAAAGATTTGATGAATATACCTCTTTTTATACCTTCTAATAACTCCTCAAACGTGTGGTTTCCTGGGGCAAAGTAAGTGTTCGCCATTCTAACGATGGGCTCCCTATTGTAAGCTGAAGCCCTTGCAGCAGCATTACTGTTCAAATCTAGCTCCACAGCAGTTTCCCTATTCATTAAGAATTCGTTTATGACGCCCTTATCTATTAGGTATCGAGGTCTTGCAGCCACACCTTCATCGTCATATAAATAGAAACCGTAGGAGTGTGGTAAAGTGGGATCATCTATAACTGTTACTTCTTTACTTGCTATTCTTTTCCCTAACATGTCCACTGTAACAAAGGATTCACCAGCTTGGGCACCCTCTCTCCCAAAGATTCTGTCTAATTCGAATGGGTGACCGCAACTTTCATGGGCTGCCAATCCACTTGTTTCTGACCCGAGTATTATATCATAGTGATCGTTTTTTACCTCTCTAGCGTTTTGTATAACGTTGGATAAATCTTTCAGGTTGCTTACGATTCTATCTTTGGGATTCCATTCTTCTATTGCCTCCAATCCTCTCGCTTCTCCAAGCGAGACCATTCTCGTTAGTGTCCTACCTTGATAAGCTAACACGAAGTAGCCCATTAAGTGTATCCTAGGTATTCTGCTTCTTACTATCGTTCCCTCCGTGTTCGAGAAAACCTTTGTTGTAATATTGTAATTTAGAACAAGAGATCTGTTGGGAATCTTAACCGCATTTTGAAGCTCTTGAACTGCTTTATCAATGTCTGCCAAGAAATTGATTTTTTCATCCAAACTTATATCTTCGAATTTGATTTTCTCCCTCACATCGTAGTGCACGTTCACCGTTTTTTCTTCTGATAAACGTATTTTACCTGCTCCTTGGGATGCAGCTAATCTTGTAGCGTGGTCAACAATGTAATCGATCTCCTCTTCAATAATGTTGTCTGTTGTAGCGAAACCCATTGAACCGTTAACAAGCGTTCTAACTGATATCCCTTTATCTACACCGTAACCGTAAACTTCAAGTGAACCATTACGCATAACGATCACATAGGATTCGTCAGATTGGTATCGAACCTCTCCGTAATCAACTCCTTTTTGGGACAGTTTGTCAACTGCTTTTAGAACGAGATCTTCATTGATCAAGTAAAACACCTAGAGGACCTATATAGAAGGTCTATATAATATGATAGTGATCAAATATATTTAAAGATTAAAAACAATAAAATGGGCAAACACTTTTAAACGGAGAGGAAACAAGTTGTCCATTGAAAACAATTTAATACTAAAGGAAATTAAGGAGCTAGAGGGAGTTATAAGAGAATCACCAGAAATAAAAGTGAAAGTAGTCCTCGACAACAGAAGAGGGAGGAAAAGAGAGCTCACAATAAGCCTCCCTGACAGGTTATACTACTTGGAATTCACAACAGATTGCATGTACAAGAAAAAGACCTTCAAACTCAAAAAAGACAACACAGTGTACTACACTGAGGACGTCGACGAGCAACTATTGACATCAATGGATAACCTCGTTAAGGTGATCGACGGCGAAATAGAGAAGAGAGGTAAACTTGTCAAATTAGACACGTCCTCTCCCGGGATCGTGGTATATGAGGCAAAAATACCGGCATAAGAAGAGTTAAATGCTGGATTCCTAAAAGTACCCATCAGTGTTAAATTTAATTTAGATTTCAAACATATGTTTAAATTGATTCTACCTGTCAAACACTGTTAAGTGGAAGTTGATACCAGTGGACATCGAGATTACCGTAAGCGAATTAGATGGCAGTGTTGAAAGACCAGCAAAGAGCAAACCCATCCAAGAGCTTGAAGTAACGATAACGCTAGATAAGAATTCTACACTTAAGGAACTGGCGGAAAAAATCATTGAAAAGTTCGAGTTAAATCCTGGTGAAGATTACGGGTTCTACGACTCACAAAACATCGATGACTCCACGATTGGTTTCGAGACCCTTTACGACAAATACGGGAAACAAGCTGTATTTTCTCTAAGGAGGGTTAACGGAGTTAAAAACGTTAAACTAGATGAGTTGCAAAAGCTAGGAATAGAGAAGCTCTACTTTCTCTATGATTACTCGGAAATGAACTTATTCAGAGTGGAGTTTAATTGGGGCAAAGAAAAGCTAGTGGAGGAGGAACCGAAAAGCGAGGAGTTGGACTATGACACATTTATGGAACTTTTCGCACCCATAGGGGAAAACCTCATAAATGAATTCAAAAAAGACTTTGAAACACTATACAAGGTGGCGAGAAAAACACCTGCTGGAGAATTCTTCGGTAAAAAAATTGGAAAATGGTTATACGGGATTCTAAGTAAGAGACCTGATAGATTGAGCGTAATTTTGGGAAGAAAGATAGAAACCTTGCTCATTGACATAGCTGATAACGAGTTAATATTCAACCTCCCAGGCTTATATATCGACTTTCCTGTGTTTAAACTTTCCCTAGTAGATCTACTGACAGATGGAGACGCAATGGAGATAGCTAACAATGTGCTAATCTCGACAGCTTACTTCAAAGACGTAATCTCTACATACGAGGACAAACTTAACTTCGCGACAACAATATTGAAGGAGGAACAGGGCTTTCTACCAGTTCTAACGGTTTTGAGAATGCTAATCGAACCAAAACTCTTCTTCAGAGAACCAGAGTACATTGAATTAGAAAAAGAGGGCAACGTTGACCCTGTTAGCTTATTCGTCAAAGAACTCTACAACTCCAATGTTAATCAGGAAAACCTCGTTATATTATCGGTTCTCTACCTAACAGCGTCCATTGTCTCAGAATTAGACAAACATGTTGGGATAAAAGACACGATAATAGATGCCATAAGCAGTGATGAAGACCTAGAGAGCTTCGAGGATTTCCTACAAGTAAAAATAAACCTGGAAGGATTACCCAATGACTCAATGGAACAAAAACTCTTAAACTTGCTCATCAACGAAAACCAAAAAGAAGTAACACTCTACAACTTCTACACATCCATAATAAACGGATTATACATATCCTTTACAGGAGAAGAATTAAACATTTTCAAAGAAGAATTAGACGACGCAATAACAATACTAACAGACTTCATGCACCAAAACCTGAGACCAGGAGTCCAAAACGTAATCCTAGACTACCTAACCAAAAACAACAAAGGAGAAATACTCGAAATACTAAAACAAATACTAAACAGAAAACGCTTTCCATAAACAAAAAATTTGAAAAATGAAAAAGTTTAGTAAACAGCTCACTCCTCCACTTTTATCTTTCTCGGCCACCAGTTCCACTTGCCCGCGATTGCCATTATTGCTGGTACCAGTACGATTCTTACAATGAATGCGTCAATGAGGACTCCTAATGCTAGCGTTAGTCCTATTTGCCTTGTTGGTGGGCTGAGTGTTAGCATTAGAGAGCCAAATGCCGCTGCCATGATTATTCCCGCGATTGAGATTATTTTTCCTGTCGACGCTATTGCTTCAACAATTGCGTCTTCTTCGCTTCTTCTCTTTTCGATTCTTTCTTCCTCGATTCTGGTGACTAGGAATATGTCGTAGTCCATTCCTAGACCGTTTAGCACTGTGAACATGAATAGTGGTATGAACCATACTAGTTTGAGTCCCGCGTAGATTTCCCAGAATATCATGCTTAATGCTATTGCCCAAACGATGCTTAGTAGTATTGTTATCTCTAGTCGTATTGGGATTAATAGTGATCTTAATGCTATGAATAGGAACACGATGATTCCAATGATGACTATCGTAACTAGAACGTTGAAGTCCTCTGTTACTATATCGGATATGTCCTTGTATGTTGCACTGACCCCGCCAACATAGAAGTCCACGCTTACTCCAAGTTTGGTTTTTACGTCCTTTAACGTGCTCCTAATGGCGTTAATGATGTTGAAGGCGTCTTCGGAATATGGGGCGGGCTCGATGCAAACTGTGAATAATGCGATTGTACCGTTTTCTGATATGTAACCTCTCGCTGCCGCTAGGAAAATGAAGTCTTCTAGTGTTGAATTTTCTCTTAGTTCATTTGGTATTGGGTATCCCATGGGCATGTATGCGCTTCTCACACATTTTACTCCGTCGATTTTGAGCAGTTCGTCGGATATGGGTTTAATGTACTTTTTAACTAGGGTTATGTTGATCGCTCCGTCACTGGTTGTAAAGTTCACGTTCTCGAAAACTGCTACTACTTCTGTTGTTGAAAATGCTTGTGCTCCTACTTCGTCTTGCAAAATTTCGAACCCTGTTTTTGACGGTGTTCCTTCTCTTGTTAACGCCATGAAGTCGTATGTTGTTCCATGGGACTCGTAAATGTAAATCGCTGGCAATGTGATCAGTAGAGCCACTAGGATTACCACGCCACTGTGCTTGATAGTCCATTTTCCAATTCTTCTTAGTGCTTTCTCATATCGGCCTTCCACGTATTCCTTATTGTTCTTGTACTCTTTGTGTGAAGGCCAGAATATCTTGTCGCCGAAGATTGTTAGGATACTGGGGGTCAATGTTAACGCTACAAATAAGGTTATGCCTACTCCAGTCATTATTCCCATTCCAACGTGTTTTAGGAAGTCAAAACTGCTTAACATTAGGGAGCCAAAAGCGATCATTACTGTACCACCGCTCAATAGTACGCTTTTACCAGCATGGCGGACGACACTTATTATGGAATCCTCTTTATTGTATCCTCTCCTCCTATTCTCGTTATATCTCGATATCAGGAATATCGTGTAGTCTACGCCAGCTCCAATGATTACCGTTGTCATCATTGCTAATGTTACGTCGTTGATTTCCAAGCCAATGGCTCCTGAAAGTAGGACTAGAACCGCTCTAGCGATTATGACTGTTAGACCCATTAGCAACAGTGGGAAAACGGATACGGGTATGCCCCTATAAATGATCAGTAGGATTATTAAAGCAAGAGCGAAGGTTATCAAGTCTATTCTCTCTACGTCCTCTTTGGCGTTCGATGTGTTATCGACGATCAAGGGTATTGTCCCCGTTGTGAGTATTTCAAGATCATTTGTCTCCTTATCGGTTAAATAGTCTCTTAGGGTCTCCATGTAGGGTTCAAACTCGCTAGCTGTTAGACCGCTTGCCTGGGATGTCACCGAGATAGAAACTATCATTGTATCGTTATCTTTGGATACGTAGAGACTCCTCATGAAACTATACGATT
>JAGSHR010000255.1 GCA_029855985.1 Candidatus Njordarchaeota archaeon | reverse complement strand
CGAGCTGTGATAAATTCATGTCTGTTTCATTTAGAATCCCAGAAAAGGGGTTTGAAAGCTCAGAAGCTGTTGTTCATTTTGGAACTTAATCATCGCTCGTTTCATTAGAATTCCCAATAAAAGGGGTTTGAAAGTAGGATTTCCTTTATCCTGCTCATTTCTCCACCCCCAGTTTCATTAGAATTCCCAATAAAAGGGGTTTGAAAGTGTAGTCAGTTTGTTGATGCGATTAAAATTGTTTTTCTTTCGTTTCATTAGAATTCCCAATAAAGGGGTTTGAAAGGACACTAAAAATAGCTGACAAAGTGTTCTTTCATCCAAAGTTTTGGAATCTTATGAAGGAGATTTAAAGGCGTTAAGGGTTTAAAACAATGCTTTTAATTGGGATAATTCGGAAGTATTAAGGTTGGGATTAAAATCGTGGTTTTTTGTTTATATTGTTCTTATCTCTTATTTTTATGATGGTCTTTTTGGCGTGATGTTCAATGAACGTGGAAAAATTAATGGGTTCCGTTTACCTTATTGATACCTTGTTTGCGGGTATGAAGGGTGTTGTAGCCTCATATGTTATAAAGGGGGAGAAAGCGGCAATAATTGATACCGGTTACCCTGCCACACACGAAAATGTGCTAAACGCGCTTAGCTCCATTAAAATAGGGAGGGAAGGGGTAAATTTCATTATTCCAACACACATACATCTAGACCACGGTGGAGCATCAGGACACTTGGCAAGGGAGTTAGAAAACGCGACAGTTATAGTGCATGAGCGAGGAGCAAAACACTTAGTTGATCCGACAAAACTCATTGCAAGCGTGAAATCTATTTTTCCCGAGGACAAACTGAAGTATATGGGGCTACCCGTACCCATACCCGCAGACAAGGTAAGAGGAGTTAAAGGAAACGAGGAAATCTTCGACATAGGGGGTATAGAACTAAGAACGATTTACACGCCAGGACACGCTCCACACCACATGTCAATATATGTGAATGACCTAGAATTAATATTCACAGGAGACGCCGTAGTGGTAAAATACCCCAATTTCCCAGTTTACATCCCAACCACGCCCGCACCGAGCTTCGACCCAGACCTTGCAATCAAAAGCGTTGAAAAACTAGAGAAACTAGAAGCAAAATACCTTTTGATCCCCCACTTTGGATTAGTGCAAAACGTGGACGAGCACCTACAGCAAACAAAAATCAAGATAAAAGAGTGGGTCGAGAAAGTAAGGGAAATCACTGAAACAGGGGAATGGGACCTGATGAATGTTCTGAATAAGATGATAAAGTATGTCGCGGAACAGGCAAACGTTGACCCCAGAACCGTACCGGAAAACGTGAAGGGATCCATTTACATAAGCGTATTTGGTATATTACATTATCTTGATAAACAAGCAGATAGGTGAAAAACATGAGAGTATTCGAAGATGAAGAAACAATAATAGTGGTGCTAGAACTAGGAGACAAAATAATAGAATCCCTCAAAAAAATCGCAGAAGAAAAAAACATAAACGGATACTTCAAGGGGATAGGAGCGGTAAAATGGGCAGAAATCGGGTACGGAGACGCTGAAACAGGAGAATATCACGTCAAAAAAGTAACGGGAGGATTTGAGGTACTCGGATTAAACGGAAACATAACACTCGACGAGAATGGCGAACCAATAATCCATGCTCACATACTCCTAGGCGACAAAGAACATAAGGTGCTTGGAGGGCACTTAATGGAAGGAGAAATATCAATAACCTGTGAAATATTCGTGAAAAAGATAAAAACAAGACTCCAGCGAGAGAGACTGGGACAAACAAACTTTAAAGTCATCAAAAAACAAATCTAAACAAGGCGGACAGTGAGTTAATTACAAAAAAATTCTCAAGATTTTTTGCCATAGAACTCTGTGAAAAAATCCCTAAACAATTCTAACTCTATCGACAACACATTAAAACATATACTAGCAAGTAAATTTTCCTCTTTAGCCTTACTCAACCAAGGTAAAATATGCGTTCCAATAAACCTCGATTGTAACTTTAACGCTTCGATTTTTTCCTCGACGTTTTTGCCCAACATTTCTCTTGTCAAATTTAATAGGAATAGTACCTGTACAGCTAAGTGATCAATTGGGTAATTTCCCGAATAAATGTAGCCTGATTCACTGTAAAATTGATTCAAATTTATGAGGTAAGCCTCTTTTTGAATATCCGACAAGTCTAGGTAATTGGTTGCTCTGAGATTAATGATTTTGTCTTGGTTAAATTCTGTAAGAGTATTTTGTTTGATCCTCAAATTTAAGTTGAGGAACGTGGACAGAAGTTTAATTTTTGATAGAATATCTTCTCCTCTGGCTTCGCCTGTTAATAGTGAGAGTAGGAGCTGGTAAACATGAATTCTTCCACTAATGAAATCGTCGTCCATTAGGACATTGAGTGTCTCGATTTTCTCGTAACCGTTTTTATCATGCATATGCTACACCATTAAATGGTTCTATTGTTATTGTTTGAGCCTTTTATTACTTTAGGTAAAATTGTAAAAAAGGTTTTTGCAGGTAAATATGAAATAACACTGTTATATATACATACGTATATATGTACGTATAATGAGGAGTTCAACATATATAGTATTTTCCACATGAAACCTAGATTTTCTCAGGGGTCATT
>JAGSHR010000258.1 GCA_029855985.1 Candidatus Njordarchaeota archaeon | reverse complement strand
GAACCAATGGACGAAAATAATCCAAATAAAACTGAAAGCAAGAAACAAGGAGTCCCGTACGATAGACTTAAGGAAATATGGAAAAAAGAATTCGAAAAAGAAGATCTACAACCTCTCACTGAAGAGGAAATAGAGATCCTAAGGACGATTACCTCAATGAACAAAGAAGAGACCAGTGACACAACGATAAACATTCTGCAAGATAAAATGATAAAAATCATCGATTTCTACATAAATGATTTAGCTTACCTCCGCTTATCAAAAATCATCAGCTTCGCTGTCAAAAGGAAAGAAGTCAACACATTAACACCAATAGAAAAACAAATTTACAATTTAATTAGAAAAATCATCAAAAGTTATAGAAACAAACTAAAACAAGGAGATCTAGGCACATTCTCGATTAAGACATTAAATGCAATCCAAGTAAACCCACCAAACAAAGTACGAGAAAAAAGGGAACTCATAATAACTAAAATTAATTTGGGAGATCTAGTAGGCACGGATGGATATATCTATAAAAACATTGAACGAAAAAACATAGTGTCACTACCAAAAGACAACGCGGAGATACTAGAACAAAGGGGTGTTATACAGATAATAGAAACTGGTGAGTGACGTGTCTATCGAAAACTATTTTACAACACTTTATGATTTAGTAAACCAAGCAGTAACAACCATAGAATCCATGGGGAAAGAAGATACAATACTAGTGTTAACTCATATAGACGCAGATGGTCTCACATCCGCCTCAATAATCGCTAATTTACTCAATCAAATAGATAAACCCTTCATAATAAAACCACTAAACCAAATCAGAAAAGATATTCTTGAAAACATACAAGAAAAAAACGAACCAAGCGAATTAATCATACTAGACATGGGTAGCGGGGATCTCGAACTAATAACAAAAATCTTCAAAGACGCGAAGAAAACATTGATCATTGACCACCACATACCTAAAACCATAACTCCAAGTAAACAATACCCCAACGGAAATTTTACCTTTCTAAACCCATGGCTGGTTGGCTATAATGGAACAACAGACGTGAGCACTTCGGGTCTAGCATACCTTGTAACTTACCCCTACGCGCAAAAAATTAACCAATTGAAGAAAATGGTAGTCAACGCGATTGTTGGTGCAACGGGAGATAATCAAGACGTAGGAGAGAGAAGCAAATTCGTTGGAATTAACAAAGAAATCGTCGATATCGGCAAGAAAAGCGGTTACATTGAAGAATACGTGGATATCAAGATTTATCGAAGAGAATCAAAACCGCTATATAAAGCGCTTTCAGAATCCTATAATCTTGACATACCTGGAATAACAGGTAACGAAGAATCAGCTCTAAAATTTTTGGAAAGCATTGGCATAATCCAAAACGATGAAGACAAAATGAAAACCCTCGCTGACTTAACTGAAAATGAGAAAATTAAAATGATTGATGAAATCCTATCAAGACTTGTATTTGCATACTCAGACAAGTACACTGTTGATGAAATAAGAAACAACATAATGGGCACTATTCTCGTATTCCCCCATGAAAAAAAAGGACCCACGAGAAACAATAAAGAATTCGCGGGCCTCCTGAATGCTTGCGGAAAACTCGGCAACCCAGAAATAGGACTTGCAATAGCAATTGGAGACAGAGGAAAAATCTATGAAAAAGGTGTAGAAATGTTCAACAATTACCAAGAGATTATCTCTGAGTTAATTGGGAAAGCAATGGAGAACCTCGAAGTTAAAGACAGGACCATACTTGTGAACGGAGAAAAATGGTTGGATGAAAACCTAACTAGCACAATCTCATCAATGCTTTCTTACTCTAATAAACTAGAAACTGAGGGAGTGATAATAGTGATTGGAAAAAGCACAAACGATTATTTGAAAATCTCTTTGAGACTAACACCAAATTTAAAGGGAAAAATAAATCTAAGGGAACTATTACAAAAAGTGACATCAGAAATACCAAACTCTTCTGGAGGTGGTCACGATGTTGCCGCTGGAGCCTACGTCCCAATTGAATACATAGACACTTTTTTAACTAAAATTACAAATGAAATAAAGAAACTCGTTTAGATGTTTAGGAAAGGTGAAAATAATAATCAAAAAAATAGAATTGACCCTCAAAATCACAATGAAGAATTACAAATACCTTAGCATACTAAACAAAGCAACGTCTCCCGAGAACAAACTCGCACCAGAAAAAATGAAGATAACTAACCACCTAAGAGATGACACCTTAACGATAGAGATAACTTACCGCCCCGTTGATAACGAATTAAAATTAAATACTTTTAGACGCACTGTAGATGATTATGTTTGGTCTTTAAACACGGTATACAAGGTTTTAATGAGTATGGAAAAGGGAAATAAAAATGAAGTTTGAAGTTTACTCAACAGTGGACAGGGGACTAGAGGATCTAGTGATTAAGGATCTATGGGAGAGACACAAAATAAAAGCTGAATTCAGGAATTTTCTAGGCAAGGTGTTCTATGAGACAACTGATAAAGAGATAGTTGAGCTAAACCTATCAGCTAGGTCTATAAACAGAGTAATAATCAAAATAGGAGAAACAAAGATAAATGACCTTCAGGACATTTACAGGTACATAAAAAACGAGTTAGACATTGAAGAATACATTGACCCCAACCAAACATTTGCAGTACGGCCAAATAGAATAGGTACAAAAAAATTCACATCAATTGATATCGGAAAAATCGGAGGACAAGCCATAATCGACAACTTTCTTGAATCAGCTAACCATCGTTTAAAAGTGAATCTAGATAACCCTGACGTTGAATTCTATGTCGAAGTTATCGATCACACATTACTTGTGGGAATTGACACAACGGGCACCTCTCTGCATATAAGGAGATACAGGTTCTTCAATCACCCCCTTCCATTAAAAACAACGATTGGTTACCTTCTCGTAAAAGCTACAAATTGGGATCAAAAGGAAGTATTACTCGACCCAACCTGTGGGAGTGGTACAATATTAATTGAGGCCGCCCATCTAATGAGAAATATCCCCATCTGCATGTTTAGATCAATTCAGGAGTTCTCTATGAATAAACTAAAATTCATGGATAGGGATTATATCAATGAGGCATGTTCTAAGTTGATGGAAAGAGTGGATATGACAAAAACAGCTCCACTAATTGGAGTCGAAATCAATAAATCAATTTACAAAGGCGCTTTAGACAATATTAAACACGCTAAGGTTAGTGATACCATAAAAATAATTAATGGCGATGCGACAAAACTAGAAGATTACGTGAAAGTAGGGGTACCATACATAGCGAATAATCCCCCATACAAACTCCCTGATCGCAAAATGATCATCAAATTCTATAGAGGATACCTAAAAAGCATAGATAAAGTATTAGATGAAGGGGGAACCGCAGCCATTATTACAACTGAAAAAAGATTAATCGATAGATTCATGAAGGAAACTAGTTTGCAGATTGTTCACGAGAGAAAAATACCCTATGGTTCATTAACTGTCTTCTTCATCATTCTAGAGAAATAAAGATTATAGCTCCATTTTGAAGTATGGATCCACCTCTTTTCCTGTAATTTTCTTGTATATTTCATCGGGGTCAGGGGCTTCATCAAGTATAGCTGAGAAGTATGAAACTATGTTGTAGATATCCCTATAAAGATACTTATGGGCATATTCTTGATCTATCTTCATTCCTTGAGCAAAGTCTATCAAATAATGCTTACCATCCATATAGAGAATATTGAAAGGACTTAAATCCGCGTGAACAAGCCTCGCATTCTTATACAACTTTTCTATGTCGTTAATAATAGCTCTAAACAATCCCTCTGGATCCTCCAACTCTTCATACTCTACGTCTTTAAGAAGAGGAGCAGGCACTCCTTCTTTCCCAATAAACTTCATAACAACAATGTTCCTGTGAACCCTAATAGGTTCTGGTACACTAGCACCTGCCCTGAAAGCCAATTTCAAATTCTTAAATTCCCTCCTAGCCCAACTCCATTTAAGTTTAATATTACTCCTAACCCTGCCGAAACGCCTATCACCCAAAATATAACTATCAATTCTCTTAAACTTTGATGTGTGAATTCGGTAAATCTTTATAGCTATATCTTCATCGTCCCAAGATTTACCATAAAAAACATCTGCCTCTTTACCAGTAGACACCACCCACAACATTTCCTTTACAACTTTCATTTTCTTGAGTGTCTCTAATGCCTCTAATGTTTTATAATCAAAAACGCCCTCTCTCGCTTGCCTATACTCTATTCCTTTAATCCTTCTATCACTTCTTGTTGGTTCTCTCAATTCCTCCATTTCGTCCTCAAAGTCCTCATCTGACATATCAAATTTCACCTCACGTTAACTCCAACACTTTTAAAACATGTTAAGAAACTAGTCAATTTGTATACGTTATAATTAGAAATCATTCCTAGGGCTACCTAAAGCGACCATTATCCCCGTTGAGAAATTGATACATTATACATTATGTTGTATACTCCTCCAATATTTCAGGCGGCAAAACCTTCTCTATCTCTTTACGGTACTCCGTTCTCATTAATAATCTAATTTCATTTGGAAAATATTTGTGCTTAACATCTGCCCTATCTTCTCTAATGCCATACCAAGGCCTACATAATACTAGATCACCATCAAAAATTCTAACTCTTTTGAGTTTACCCGGTATTCTCACTTTTCTTATCTCACCATCAGAACACTGAACCTCTAGCCATAGTCCCCCCAATCTTCTAATAACAAAACCGAAGAGATCCCCCTCCTCGGGCAAAACAACCTTTGCTTTTAAACTTTCAAGATCATCGTCTCTATTTCCTCTAGGCATAATCTCACCTATCTGACCTCTTTTTACACACTTTGAACACTAAAATAAATAATAGTGTTTGTGTATATTCTAAAAAGTAAGTTAATTTCCTATTTTAATATCTCTAAACCTTTATAGTAGAGCAATTTGCTTATATCTCTGAGTGTTATCACTCCCATAACCTCCATTGTCTTTGGGCTTACAACAGGAATCTTTGCTAAATCATGATCGATCATGACTGATAAAGCCCTCCACAAGTTGTCAGTTGGGTAAACGTATACGTTACCCTTGATCATAACATTCTTTACCTTAACAATGGATCGGTCCTTGTAGTTAATTTTTAAGACTTCTTTCAATGTAATAATCCCAATAAATCTCTCCTTTTCATCCACCACAGGGTACATTGAATAACCATACTTAGAAACAAGCTTCTCCACTTCAATTAAAGGATCCTCAGGCTTGACTGTTACCGCGCCCATCGCCATTGCATCCCTAACATGGAATCTACTTAACGTTAAATAGTAGAAATCACCCAAGTGAATAGGCGACTCAAACTTACTTCTAAGTTGATATATGTAGATGGATTGATTCCCAGAGACTATATATGAGATAAAGGAAGCCAAAACAGCTGGTAGTAATATATTATAGTTCCCTGCTAATTCGGATACCATTATGATCGATGCGAGAGGAACATTAGCTGCACCAGCAAAAAATGCCGCCATGCCAACCAAGATAAACATATCTAATCCCCCACCACTCTCTATTGGAACGTATGGACTTATAATATACCCAAATGCCCCACCGAGTAATCCGCCAATTACTAGTGATGGAGCAAACATACCACCACTTCCACCTGATCCCACCGATAGCCCTGTCGCTATAATCTTAGCGAAGATCAATATGACTATGATTGTTATAGAGTACTCAACGAATAATTTACCATCTAGAGCCTCTTGTATCCACCCATAACCAACACCAAAAACGGGCAACAAAAAGTAACCTATTACACCTACAAACAAACCCCCTATTACAGGTTTAAACGGTCTCTGCAAATCCATTTTCTTGAAAAATTCGTCAACTTTTATGTAGAACCAAGCATGAAACCTCGACAGCAGCCCAGCTATTACCCCCAATATAACAAAAAATACTAATTCTATCGGATGTGGTGTTTTAATCACAGTATGAAACACAGGCTCCCAGCCCGAAAGGATACTATAAACAATATATCCAACAAACGAAGCGATTATCGATGGAACAAATGCTTCAATCTCATAGTCCTCTTTGTATAATACCTCTATTCCGAAAAGCGCGCCTCCAAAAGGCGATTTGAAGATGCTTGCTAAACCGGCAGCCATACCGCTTACAAGGAGGATTTCTCTTTCTCTTGTGGTTAAGTGAAATTTCATTGCAACATGAGAACCAATTCCTCCTCCAATTTGGCAAATTGGTCCCTCCCTTCCAGCACTAGCCCCTGACCCTAAGAATATGGCGGAAGCCAACATTCTAACAAACACAACCTTCAGTTTCATTAAACCTTTGTTATGATGGTAAGTCTTTATCGTCGCATCTGTTCCTTCTCCTTCTGCTTCCGGAGCCAAGAAAAAGACAATGAGAGCTGAGATTAGGGCCCCCATCGCTGGCAGAATTATCAGCAACTCTCTCCTAAACTGGGATTTTCCTATAAACTCAAAAAGGTTTTCTTCACCATAAATCGGGGGTGGCTCATAACCAGCAATTAAACCCATTTGCAATGTTGAGAATAGATCAATTAGAACCCTGAAAATAAATGCGCCAATGCCAGCTAATATGCCAACTAAAACTACTAATAACAGAAACCTCTTTGTTAAAATATAGACTTTCATACCGCCTATAAGCATTCAAGACACCATAAGCTATTTTACTCACTCGCGAGAAACAAACCATAGAACTGGACTAAACCTCCTACAGAATATCATCACAATTGTAAAATGAATCCAATACTATAAACACTCCCATTATTCCTTAAAAATATAAAATTTTAAAAAATCTTTAGAACATGTATATATATTTGAGCAAGTAATAGAATATTCAGATTTGGGATATATCACCTATTTCTCCATGGACCTTGCACCTATAAACCCAAAACAATGAAACGAGGTGATCTGTTTATGAGAATGTCAACGGGATTTGTAAGGTCATCAGCATATGATGGAAAAGTAAGACGTGTGTTGTTTGCTATAACTAAAGACCTAAAACTCCCCGAAAATGAAGTACTTAGAGCTGCTGCAGAGTTCAATAAGAGAGTTTTCGAAGAGCTACAAAAAAGAGGAGCAGACAAGAGAGATGTCGTTAGGATCTCCTGCGAATTTGATGTAAAAGACGGGAAAATTGAGTGGAACTGGGATACTTTGAATATAGAAATCTACAAGGAAAGTGAAGAGATAGGAGCAACAATGTCAGCCTTAATGGCTCAAATCGAAGAAGAAGAGATGATTCTTCAAAATGCCTTGGAGAATCTCAAAAAATTTGCTGAAAAAATCAGAGAACTTGTGGATGATATTGAGAGAACAATAGAAGAATTGAAACGCAAGAGAGATTCTGTAGCTTCCATGCGTTCATAGACACAAAATGTATTTTAAAAATATTTATTATGTGCTTTATTTATTTGAAGATCAATCTTGTTTTTCTTTGCTTTTTAT
>JAGSHR010000065.1 GCA_029855985.1 Candidatus Njordarchaeota archaeon | reverse complement strand
AATTTTTTTGCGGTGTAAAAAATGATAAAAAGGAAAAACATGAAACTAGGCCTAATGGCCATAGCGATAGCTGGTATACTCCTATCATCAATACCAGTTTACGCAGCTAACCAAAAAGTAACCACAATAACGCCAATGGAAACAACAAAAGAGGTCAGAGATCTAGGTTGGACAACATATGCAGCAAGTGAAAGAAATCTAACCCTATACAAATCTATGAATTACACAAGTGGTTTAACAACATTAACACACGAGTTTAACCTAAGGCATCTTTGGAATATGAGTTTAATGGCTGGAACGTATTTGCCAGTTAACTTAACAGTAGAGTATCCGGACACTGTTGCTCCTGGCGACAACGCAACAATTAGAATCGGTGTAGGGAGACTCCCAGGTTACGCTTTCATGAACCTAACTGGAGAGCACATTTTAGAGCTTTGGAATCATTTCGAGAAATACTATAATGGAACATTTATACAAAGACAAGCGGTTCTCGATATCTATCTTCAAGCGATTCACCAAATAATGGTAGGATACATGTTAAACTTTAGAACACCCATCGGTTCATATGTGAGGGAGTACGATAATGTAGTCAGAAACATTGGATCCTTCAACATGACATTAAGGTTCCTCTACAATAACACGGTCAATAACGAAACTAGCACAGCAAATGTCACAGTTTCAGCATCGTTATCGACATTCCTTACGTTTGATGCAATAATAATTGTTAACACATCCGTAATTGGTAACGTTGTTGTTTCAGGTTCAGCTCTTGAGCATGAACAAAACACTACATTAGTTTGGAACAATGAGGGCGTGAAAGACATAACAGTTAAAGTCAAGGATAATGCAACTGAAAATGACACAATCAGCGCTAGAGTTCAATTAAAGTATGTTGTTAACGAGTTCAAGATAATCTTCAAGAACGTTACATTTGGCATAAAAGTAAACGAGGTTAACATTGAAAGTCAAATAGACTCGAAGATAAACGATACTGCCCTCAAATTGTGGGTGAGAGAAAGAATCAGAAACGTTATTAGAGGATACATCAATGGAACACACAAAATGATGATTAGAGTTAAAGAAACAGTTATACATCACAGGCACAACGAGACAGAACCCCTTGGTACAACCGAGACAAACACATTAGTAAGCGAGAGCCCATACAATGAACTAACAGCACTAAGCATAACACCAAGTATACAGGTAAGTGAATCAACATCCACTGGCGGAACGGGATCGGGAGAAACATCAACTGGTACAGGTGGAATCCTTACTAGACCAATGGGTCAAATTGCTGTTGGCATAAGTATAATTGCGGCGCTTATAGTTGGAGCTTACATAGTGGTTGTTAGAAGGAGAAGTAATAACATCTAAACCTAAATAAATTTTTCAATTTTTTTGGGGATTTTCGATAGATTTAAACATTCCAATTTCTTTATACATTATAGACCTTGTATTGACATACTCTAGAATTATAGTTAATACTATATAGTTATCTATTAGGAGTTTTGTAATTGATGTCATATCCAGTGTAGTGATAGTTTTAGTGTGTGGATGATCTTATATGGGTAGAAAAACAATTCTAAAGGAAGGGGATATTTTCAAGGCTTTAAGCCACCCTAAGCGGAGAGAGATCCTAAAATTTATTGCCCAAAGAGGCAGTGTAAGTTATTCCGAGTTAACAGAAATAGAGCAAAAATCGGGTGTATTATATCATCATCTTAGGCTACTCGGTGACCTAATTTATCAAGATAAGAATAAGTTGTATCGTTTAACAGAGAAAGGACAGAAAGCATATGAATTTCTTGAAACTTTCTTCTTGGAGCCAAGCGAGAAGAGTATTCACACCTTTTTAACACCGAGACCCTTTATTGAGAAACTGGAGGGAAAGGCATACACTTTTATTTTGATGACTTTGCTTTTTTTAACGTCTTTCACTTGGAGTCTACAAGACGAGTTTGTTCCAGTTTTTCTGTTTATTGCACCCATAGAAACGTATTATGTTCCATTATGGGGTATCGCATTGATAACCTGGTTCTTGTCATCACTGCTTTTAGTTGGGATTGTAAGGATAGCTTTCCAACATTATTGTGGTTTCTTAGATCTCCTAGTTAAATCCTCTCCAGCATTTATAATCTTGAACATGTTTCCTCTGTTTGTTTCACTTATAAGTTCGGGAGAGGTTCTCTTCGTCTTCTATTTCATTCTTCAGTTGTTCGCAATACTGTTTATGGTTTCAGCGGTCAGCGTGGCTGGAAGAATAAATCTTAGAAAAGCGGCTTTAAGCGTTATCTCACTGCACTACCTGTCTATTATAATCTATCTGATCTATGTTAACATGGTTTAAGGAAAAATTGGGGAAATTAATTGGTAAAACATTTTTTTCATTAAGCCTCTGCTTCCTTCATGAAAACTATTGATGCAATAAACATCACGATGACTAAAGTAATGTTTCTAATGGCTACAAAGGCAGGATTAATGATCGTGGTTGATCCCGTTATCACATAGAACAATAGGAGTATCGCGATAATTAACTCGCCTGCTTTATACTCCCTTTCGAAAATGATTTTGCCTAGGAATATTACGAAGAAGAGGTAGGTGGCTACCACGCTAAAACCGTCTTTTAGATACGTTGAGGACCACATCAATGTGAAGTAGAGTTCCCCTGGTTCAAAGCCGTGTGTTACACCCACCGCTAAGAAAACATTGAACGCGTTTTCTATTAGATCAAAGAGTCCCGTTAACCATCCGAAAAGTAATGCTAGTTTTGATAGGTTCTCCTCGTAACCCTTTGTTAGGAGGTAAACTCCGTAGAAGAGGGTCATGTAGCCAACAACAAACAAGTTGTCGAAGGCTGTAAACAAAAGTAATGTTGACACGAATTTGTTATTGTTTCTGAGTTCACTTATTACTTCACTAATATTTTTGGCGTCGAAAAATTGTGGTGGCTTCCCCAATGATAATATGAGGGCTGCCATAGCGAGAGAGAAGATGCCTCCGAGCAGTGTTACTAAACCGATTAGTTTGAACTTTTCATCTTCGTTCAAGTAGTCTCACCGAGGATTTAATAATGGTTTTAACGGTCTTAGATGTATACGTATGAAATGTTTCACGTTTTTTCAGTCTTAAGGTTAACGTTCAACTTTATTTTTCATAGAATGCTGATACTATTTTGGATGTTTTGCTTGGGTGCACAAATTATGCTCCGTAAAGATTATGGTCATTTGAGAGTTGCCGTTGATATAGGCGGCACATTCACAGACATTATAGTGTTCAATAGGTCCACAGGAAGCCTTGAAACAGTTTTAAAAGTAAGCACTACTCCTAGGAACCCCAATCAAGGCGTGATAAATGGATTAAAAAAGTTAGAAACTGAGAACAGGAAAATTGAATTTATCTCTCATGCAACAACGATAGCAACAAACTCCCTTCTAGGGCAAACAGGCTTGGAACTCCCAAAAACAGCTCTAATAACAACAAAAGGTTT
>JAGSHR010000016.1 GCA_029855985.1 Candidatus Njordarchaeota archaeon | reverse complement strand
TCTTGATTTCCTCGACGAGCTCGTCCCAGGGCAGGTTCCATATCTCCCTGTGGTAGAAGCCCTCAACCGGTAGCTCACCGTCTTTGTATCTGCTCTTCTCGTAGAGTGGGAAGGTTCCGCGCCTCTTCGCGGTCTCAACGCTGTACTTGTAGGCGTAGAACGTCAGGTACTCTGTGGCCTTCCTCATGAATGCGAAGCCTTCCTCGCTGTTGTAGGAAATGCCCAGCTTGAAGAGGGCATCCGCCAGACCCATCATTCCGACACCTATTCTCCTCGTGAGCTTGGTGTTGTGGTCTATCTCAGGGAGCGGGAAGCGGTTGACGTCGATGGCGTTGTCGAGGTACTTGGCGACCTTCTGAATGACGTACGCATACTCGTCCCAGTCGAAGTAGGGGTTGCCCTCATCGTCATACTTTACGAACTTTGCAAGGTTTATCGAGGCTAGATTGCAGGATTCGTACTCGTAGAGGGGCTCTTCTCCGCATGGGTTTGTTGCACGGATTTTTTCGCCCTTTGCGGGCTCGAGAACGTTCCTCCTGTTGATGACGTCGAAGAATATAACCCCAGGGTCCGCTTTGCTCCAGGCCATGAAGGCCAACTCCTCGAAGAGGCTCTTGGGGTCTATTTCCTTGACCTTCTCGCCGGTCCTTGGGTTAACGAGGGGATAGCGTTTGCCCTCCTTCAGGGCCTCCCAGAAGTCCTCCCAGATGCCGACGCTTATGTTGAAGTTGCTCAGCACGTTGGTTCCGGTGTTTCTCTCCTTCGCGTGTATGAACTTCTCTATATCAGGATGCCAGACCTCGAGGATTCCCATGTTCGCTCCTCTTCTCACGCCACCCTGCTTTATGACGTCGCTGACGGCATCTATGAGGTGCATAAAACTGACGGGTCCACTCGCCGCGCCGGCCGTTGAACCGACGAAATCGCCCTCCGGACGGAGTTTTGAGAAGTTCAAACCCGTGTTGTGAACGAAGACCATTCCATTTTCTCCAGCTAAGTAGTTCTGGTAGCTCTCAACCGTTAAGTCGTAGAAGGTCTTTGGCTCGTTTGTGGTGATTATTTCCTTAACGACTTCGAGTCCTTCCACAAGGTGGAGTACTCTCCTGACGTCTTCGGCCTTAGTTGCGTCGTGGAGCTTCCTCAGCATCTTAACTAATACCGCTTTTGAGACCCTGCCCCTCGCGTGCCACTGGCCGAGAGATATTCTCTCTCCCCGTATGATGGCTAGAGTCTGGCTTCCGTTAGTCTTAAACTCGACCCCATACTTCGAAGCCCATTCCTTAAACGCCTCAAAGCTAAGCTGAAAGCCAAAAGTTCCTCCTTTATGCCTGCTCAAGAGCATCTCAAGCTTCTTCCTTTTTTCATTGTTCTGGAGGTGTTTTCCTATGAGTTCATAGAACCTAAGGAGCGAGGAGTACTCTTCAACGTGAAGCACGTAGTCAATACCGTCCTTCCTTGGCTTTTCCCTCATTCTTGCTTTTATTCCAAGGGAGTTCAGGTAGTGCGTGATGTCGTCTATTAGATTCCTGTTTACCATGCCGAGTTCAATGCCCGGTTTGTTGTTTACGTGTCCTTCAGCATCAAAGAGGCCAGCTATGAACGAGAGAACGGCACTCTTTCCTTTCTTAAGGATTTCCTTGGGAATACCGTCTCCTATTCCTTCCAGGAGCTTCAGGTAGTGGGAGGTTATTTCCTTTGCCTTTATGTCTATGTAGTAGATGTTCCTGTCTTTCTGGAGACTGTAGCTCCTGCCGTAGGTTTTCTCAAGGTATTCGTTAATGATTTCAAAGGTTTCAACCCTGTAGTCGTATATCCTGAGCCTGTCGTAGATGTATTCGTGACCACTAACGCGCGAATGGTGTTTATCAAAGCTTCCATCTCCGGCTATGAACCCGGCGAGCCAGTAGTCGAAAATGAACTCATAGTCCTCTTCTTGGGGCATTCCACCTATAAGCATATCTCCCTCTCTGAGCTCGTCTGCTCGCTTCTCGATAACCTTTAAGTCTGGAGTGAGCACAAAGAACGGATGCCATGGTGATGTCAGGATTTTCGTGCCCTTGTTTGTCTTTATCTCGTATTTTGTGATGCTCTCGTCAAGTTCATACTTCCAGATGGCCTTTACACGGCCCCTAACAACTTCTCCGCTTTCAGGGTCGAAGGATTTTACATAAATTGGGATGCTTGAAACGTTTATGCCCCATCTGTTGTAATCCTTATCGTAGAACTCACCAAGCCCCTTGTAACGCTCATACATCTCGGCCATGGTGGTGAGGTGTTCTTCACCTTCGTTTTCAAAGATTATCTTGGCGTTCCCGTCTATACAGCCACCCCCGCTCTTCTGTATCATGGCCACATCATGTGCCGCTTTCATTATGCTCTCCATGTCGTCCTCTATCGGCACAACGAAGCACGCTGAAAGCATTCCCAAAGGCCTTCCGGAGTTTATTAGCGCCGGTGTGTTTGGCATGAACACCTGCCCTGCCATCAGCCTGAAGTATTCCTCTATCTCGCCCTCGTAGTCGTCGAAGGCCCCGTTTTCGAGCATGCCCAGGAACTCGTCTATCGAGACCTTCATTTTGCCCTTCTCTGCCAGCTCGCGGTAGAGGTTGAGGAGCCTCTCAAAGTGGTACTTGTTGAGCTTGAAGCGGCCTATTGAATACTTGCCATCGAACTCCTCAAAGTGCTCAAGGTAGTACTTAACTCTGCTCAAATCCTGTTCGTGGCTCCCATCTTTGTCAAAAACCCTCTCGTCGTAGAGTAAATCGGGGATTACGGCTAGAGTTGCCACCCTCTCAAAGAGTTCCCTTGGGCTCTCGATTATTTCGCCCTTTTCGTTCCTTATGAGGTAGCGCGAGGCTAAAACACGTAGAGCGTTTAACGAGAAGCGCTTGTCGATTTCATCGAGTTTGTCCTTGTTGAGAATTTTCTTCTTTTCCTCCCTGATTTCGGCCTTCTTCTTGCGGTAGAGAATGTAGGCCTTGGCGACATCAAAGAGGCCGGCCCTCATCAGTTCGAGCTCAACAATATCTTGAATGTTCTCTATGTTCGGGATTTGACCATCGTAGAGCTCGTTTATCCTCCTGACGACCCTTCTGACGACCCTGTTGAGAAGTTTTTCGTCGTGGATTCCAACTTCGAGCATTGCCCTCTGTATGGCCCATTTTATACGCTCCCTATCAAAAGGCACAATTCTGCCGTCTCTTTTCATCACTTTTTCAACAGGCATATAAACACCCCTGACACACAGTTGTACATAATTTTGTCAATTAGTAAAATCATCAGCACGGCCACTCTCATCGGGTATCCTAATATATCTTACCCCATATTTCATTGCCATCGTGACGAATTCTGACTTACCCTCTTGGATGGTGGGGAAATGGTAGAAAAGGGAAGTGGATGGTTTAGAGGGACTCGTAGATCAGCTTCAATCTGTACGCGTGAGTTAGTTCCTCCCTCGCGATGTGCACAAAAAGGTCGTTGAAGGGGCTTTTCAAAAGCCCTGCAAGTTTGGAGTACATCTCGTAGGCGTGTTTCTCCCTCAGCACAGCCTCCACGATGAGTTCTTCAAGGCTTTCCGGCTCTGCCCTCTTATCGCTGAGAACGGGTTCGAGGGAGAGCTCGTCCATGTAGTCGACGATTAACCCCTCCAGTGTTCCCTCCTTTAGTAGGCCCCTCAGGGTCTCCCTGTGCCTCAGTTCTTCCTCCGCCATCAGTGCGAAAACGTCCCTCAGCTCGGGTCTCTCGAAGAGGGCGAAGGTTTCACCGAGCTTGTAGAGGTTGTAAAGCTCGTTCTCCTGCCAGATTAGCTTTTCGATGAGCTCTTTGGCCTTCATTCCACAACCCTCAGGTAGTCCAGGAGCTCTTTAACACTTGGGAGGATTAAATCGGGTTTAAAGGGGCTATTCTTAACGTCCTCGGGAGTGCTGACCCCTGTCAGAACCATTATTGCCTTCATCCCAAAGCGCTTGGCGAAGGCTATGTCAGTGTCCAGCCTGTCGCCGACCATCCAGATTTCGTCAACGCGTCCCATCTTTTCCTTTGCGATCTCATAAACGGGCTCGTTTGGCTTTCCGATGATGAGGGGCTCCTTTTCGGTCGAGGCCTTCAGTGAGGCTATTATCGCTCCCGCTCCCGGGTAGAGGCCCTCCTCAGCTGGGTAAGTGGTGTCGGGGTTTGTTCCTATAAAGCTCGCCCCGTTCCTTATCGCCAGAGTTCCGTACTTGAGCTTCTCGTAGGTCAAACCCGGATCGAGGCCGACAACAACGTGCCTGATTTCCCGCCATTTTCCTTCTCTGCAGTCCTCGGGGCTTACCGTCCCCCAGTTTAGCTTTTCCATCTCCTCGTGGAGGCCCTTACCGCCGATGACGAAGATTTTTCCGGGTTCCATGTGCCTAGCCATGTAGAGCCTCGTGGCTAAACCGGACGTTATTATCCTCTCCGCCGGAACATCGATGCCCATCGAGAGCAACTTTTCTCTATACATTTCCGGTGTCTTTGTCGAGTTGTTCGTGAGGAACAGGAAGGGGATTTCCTTTTTCTTCAGGTATTCCACAACTTCCCTCGCACCCTCGATGGGCCTGTTCCCGCGGTAGATAACACCGTCCATGTCAAAGATAATCCCAATCATGCTCTCACCGGAGGGAAAAGGTGGGGGAAGTATAAAAGCTCACTGGCTCGCGTCGAGCCTTAGAGTTATGTCTATTCCATCCGTTTGGCACTCGTTGCCTGTCTCATCTGGAAGTTCAAACGTCATCTCGATTCCGGCTATTTCTCCCGGCTGTAGCGTTACGGGGAGCGTTATCGTCTTTCCATTGAGGGCGTTGAGCGTTTGGTTGATGGTGATGCTCTTTCCTTTCACATGTATGGACTTCAGAACAAGCCACTTTCCGAGTTCTCCGGTTTCGGGCGTTGAATCCACGGCTTTTTCCGATGGAGACATTTTTACCTCGTAGTTCCTGACTTTGAACGTTATTGTGAGTTTTTTAACTTCAACCGTTCCGCGGTTCTTGATTTGGAATTCGGATTTTCTGATTTCCCCTGGCAGGAGGTTGTTCATCTCAAAAAGCTTCAGCTCGTTGTAGAAGCGCTTTCCGTCCTTGCTGATGGCCACGTCAAATTCGGCGGTCTCTATTGAGTTTCCTCTTGAGATTGCCGTGTCGGTGAATATGGCTTTCGAAATCCCCGCTGTAACCACGAGAATCAATGCCAGTACAACTTTGGTTGTTTGTTTCATAATATCTACCTCCATGAGTAATCACTAGGATGTCGCTGGAAACCTTTATATGTTTTTTTATTTTGGTTTGTAAAGAACTCACTTGTGAACGTATATGTTGAGTTTAAGACTTTGAATTGTTCCATTGATGGCCTTTATGATAAGGTCTCTCGCCGGGGTTTTGGCGTAGTTTCCATCGGGCGGTGCTGGTGGGAGTTCCGGCTGGCGGTCTTTGAAGAGAAGAAACCACAGTTGCCATTTCCCCGGTCTGTCTATGCTGAAGGTGTAGTTCTTCTCAAACTCCGGTGTCCAGTTGCCCTCGATGTTGACAGGAATCGGGGGCAACGTCACGTTGAACCAGCCTGGCATCTTGTACATCTCGTGGATTATAGTCGTGTTCGTCCTGTTGTCCCAGGTCAAATTTACGAGCCAAATCTGGACGTAGTAGGTAACGTTTCTGTGCTCGTGGTTTACAATGCCGATTATCACGGTCGCGTTTTGGCCAACTTTCAGGTCCGTTGGATAATCGCCGGCCTTTCCGTTGGGGCCGAGTATGTAGAACTCGGTAAAGGCCTCCCCCGGTTTTGGATGACTAACGACGTATGCAAGAACCCCGACTGACGTTATAATAGCCACTATCAGAATCACGGTAAGAGCCTTGTCGAGCCTGCTCGCGCCCTCCCATTCGAGTTCCCTTTTTACGTCTTCAAGCGTTATCCACGGAATCCAGGGTTTGATTGCGGTTTTTCTCCTGTAAATTGCCACCAAGGCAAAGATTAAGTTGAATATCGTCAGGCTGACGAGTATTGGTTTCAGACGTATTCCCCAGGGGGTGTAGTTGATAACCAGCCCTATCAGGGGGACTGTAGCTATACTGAGACCAAAGCTCAAAGCTAAGCGCTCAACGTTGTCCAGTTCCTTCCTTTCGGGAAAGAGAGCCGTTACAAAGACGTAGCCGGGGAAGAAGGTTATAAATAATAGTCCAAGAATTATTTTGATTAAGTGAATTCGGAAAACAAATGCAACTAAATCTAAGGATAACGAAAGGCCAATTATTAAAACTAGATCCCAGTAATATTTAATTTTTTTGAGATCACTCACCAAATGACACCTCATAGAATTTTTGAATACTTACCTTTTCGAGCATTTTAAAATTTTTGATCAAAAACCTTCCAGAAAAATATAAAAAGGTCAATATGTCCTAGGTTTTCAGAGGGAATATCTACATGACTAACACTTACTCTTAGAAATCTTAGGGCGATTGACAATGAAGGTCTTAGTACTGATCCCAGCATACAATGAAGAATTAACAATTGGTTCAGTTGTTATCCTATCTAAAAAATATGGAGATGTTCTAGTAATTGATGACGGGAGCTCGGATAGAACTTCCGAGATTGCCAGAGAAGGAGGTGCAATTGTCATTAGAAATGAATATAATATGGGAAAAGCTTATGCTCTTGTAAGAGGATTCGAATATGCTTTAAGTAAAGATTATGACATAGTTGTAACTTTGGATGCAGATGGACAGCATGATCCTGACGAGATACCCCTCTTAATAGATCCTATAATTCGTGGGAATGCTGATTTTGTTATAGGTTCTAGATATTTAAACGGTAGCAAAAAACGAATTCCCTTTTACCGACGTATTGGTTTATGGATCTTGAACAAGGGTACTAAAGTCGTATCGAATCTTGAAGTTGACTCTCAGAGTGGATTCCGGGCCATGAGCAAAAGAGTTATTGAAAAGTTAAATTTAAATAGTGATGGATATTCTATAGAGACCGACATGATTGTGAATGCAAGTGAACACGGCTTTAAACTGATTGAAGTTCCTATAAATGTTAGATATGATGTTCCAAACAGACATAAAAAGAACCCCCTGTCTCATGGTTTAAGTGTTTTGGCTAGTATAGTCAGATTCATAGGATACCGTAAACCAATGCTCTTATTCAGTCTATTAAGCTTAGTATCGTTTTTTGTTGCTGGAATTCTCACTTATCTTGGAATGAAGCCATATTATACTACTGGTCACGTTTTTATGACTCAAATGATTGGTGCGGGAATATTCTTTATAATAGGAATCCAGTTATTTGTCGCAGGGCTTACTCTTAATGTTCTTGCGAAAATGGTGAGGAAATAATGAGTAGAACTATTATTTTTATTGGTTCACGAGGAATTCCTGGAAAATATGGTGGGACTGAGACATTTGTAGAAGAAGTTTCAAGAATGCTCGTTCAAGAAGGATTTAAAGTTTATGTTACATGTGAGTCAGATAAGTTTTTTGAAGATGATTATATGGGAGTCATCCGTATCCATGTCCCTTCTATTCAAGGAAAAAGCTTGACAATACCCTCCTTAAACGATCTAATAGCCACTATCCGAGCTTTGAAATTGCATTCAAACGAAATTGATATCTTTTATTACGTTGCTCCTGATGGTGCACTTTCCTCTATAATTGCCAAACTAGCCCGAAAGAAAGTGCTAATAAACCCAGACGGCATTGAGTGGAAGCGTTTGATAAAACGTATCAATTTTGTTCCTGACTATTTATATCCTCTTTACTTAATTGCAATGCTATATATGCGTTTTATGGAATATCTTTCCTGTAAACTTCCTGATATAGTTATCGCTGATTCTGTTGGAATTAAAAAATATTTAGAAAAAAATTATGCTCCCAGAAGGGTGGTCTACATTCCTTATGGAGCTAGAAAACTTCTTTCTTCTGAATTCTCAGAACATGAGGAAAAGGGAATATTAAATAAGTTTGGGCTTCAACCTAGGGAGTATTATCTTACCGTAGCTAGGATAGTTGCAGAAAATAATATTCATATCGAGATTGAAGGATTTAAAAAATCAGACTCTAACAAAAAATTAGTTATAGTGGGAAATTTTGACAAAAAAGATCCATATACACGATATCTACTTAAGCTTAAAGGAAATACCGAAAACATTCTATTTATTGACTCTATCTATGACAAAAATACTCTGGGAGTGTTACGAAAGAACTGCTTTGCGTATATACATGCCTATGAAGTAGGAGGCACTAACCCCTCATTACTTGAACAAATGCAGTTTAAGAGGCCAATATTAGCTTATGATGTACCCTTTAATAGAGAAGTTCTTCAAGAAAGTGGAATATATTTTAAAAATCCTCTAGATCTTTCTTTAAAGATTCGAGCTATGGAGCATGGAAACATTGAACTTAAGAATATCATTAAAGCTGAACTTAAAAGAATTAAAAAAACATACAATTGGAAAACTATTTTAAAAGCATACAAAATCTTATTAGGTGAATTCCAATGAGAGATAAGTACAATTTAAAATCAAATCCTTTAGTTTCTGTTGTGATTCCTACTTACAATTCTGAAAAAACTCTTTCAAAATGTCTGTCTTCAATAAAATCTCAAACATATTCGAACATCGAAATCATAGTGGTTGATGGTGGTTCAAGAGATAGGACAATTGAAATAGCAAAGTCATTTGGCGCAAAAGTATTTATATTACCTGGATCTGGAATGGCTGATGCCACCAACTTTGGTGCTCGCCGTTCTAGAGGAAAATATATTTACCGGGTTGATTCTGATGTTATTTTAGATCCTACTTTAGTTGAGGAAGCAGTCCAAAAATGCGAAATTGAAGGATTCGATGGAGTATGTATATTCTGGATCCCAGATGAGAGTATGGGTTTTTGGGCTAAGATTAGGAAAATAGAGAAAGAGATATACATAAAACACCCTGAATATGTGGGGGGTATTAAATATAACAAGCCTGTTTTAGGTGCAAGATTCCTGAGGAGAGAGGTTTTCTTTGCAGTTGGAGGGATGGATGATAAAGTTCCTCTCGCTGGGGAAGATTATGCTTTTTATAACAAGCTTGGGGAGTCACCATATAAATTTGCTCTCATCAGTGCAAGAGAAAAACATATTGGTGAACCACGTACTCTTTACGATGTTTTTAGAAAGTATTTTAGATACGGAAAATCTCTTCGTATGTTCTTGTCTAGGACAGAAAAGGGCTTTAGGCAAGTTTCACCGCTAAGAAAATATTATGTAGAAGTATTCAAAACTGCGCTTAAGAAAGGGCCAGCGATCTTTTTAGGGTTGTTAATATATCAGCTAACAGTATATAGTGCTACCCTATTGGGATTGCTCTTTGCTAACTTCCCCAAAAGGGGGGAACGCAAGTGAAAATACTCTTTGTAAATCCATCAGAGATTACAATGCCTGGGGGAGTTCATGAAGTCATTAGAAAACTTGGAGAAGGCCTTACAAAAAGAGGGCATGATGTCATGGTGTTTCAATTTAATCCTCAAGGAAAACCATCGAAAGATATAGTAGCAGGCTTTAGGATAATTAGAGTGAGCACTCTGGATTTCTATGGATTTAGCATTAAGGCATTAAAACTGCTCCTAAAGATTGTACAGGATTGGAATCCAGATATAGTCCATATTCATGGGTATCATACTCTTTTTTCTCCAGTTGCAATAATAAAAATCAAGAAAACTAGCCCAAATCTACCGTTGGTCTTTTCTCCTCACTACATGCCGCATGGACATAACACTATGTTGGGAAAGTTAGGATGGCCTCTATACAATAAGTTAAACAATCGAATCTTGCCCACAAATGTTGATCAAATTGTTGTTGCATCAAAATTTGAGCTAAACAGTTTCCTGAATGATATTCCCAGTAGCAGAGGTCTACGGATTACGATAATACCACATGGAGTTGATAAAATGACTCGAATTCCGTCTTTAAAGCATCATAATAACAGGGTAATAAATTTACTATTTGCTGGCTATCTCCACGAAAGAAAAGGTGTGCACTTTATAATCCTGGCTATGCATGAACTTGTGTACAATATGGGGATGCGAAATATTCATTTGACGATAATCGGCGAGGGAGAGTATAAAAAAAGATTAATGAGATTAGCATCAAGCCTGAAGTTGGAAAAGTTTATAACTTGGAAATCATTCACGTCAACAAAACGAGAGCTGTTAGATGAGATAAAACGCTCAGACTTGCTCGTGTTACTATCTAAAAATGAAAATTATGGGATTATAGTAGCAGAATCTCTTGCTCTCGGAACCCCTGTGATAGTTTCAGATAATAGCGCGTTGCATGAGTTTACATTTGAAAAAGGGTGCTTTGGAGTTAAATATCCTCCTACTCCTAGGGAAGTAGCTCTTAGAATACTCCAAATTATCGAAAAACCCAACAAGATAGGCCCATTTACAAAAAGAATAAGATTGTGGGGAGAAGTCGTGAAAGATTATGAAAAGTTGTACCAAAACTTGGTGGTTGAGAATGAAAAAGGTTGACTTAGTTCATCTAACATTGTTGTTAATTTTCATTAGTACCTTCTTGTTGAAATTTATGAATTTCTACCCCTTGATATATAAGCCACTTTTGGGTGTGTATCTTCTTTTAATACCTGGAGCATTGTTACTTGCTCTTATGAAAGAAATAAAAATTTTGAATTTGCACTTCTTTTTGTATTCAATAGGACTAAGTATAGCCATAATTGAAATAACGGGAGTTCTGACTAACTTTATACTACTCTTTTTCCATATTAATCGACCTCTCTCAGAATATTATATCATGTGGAGTTTTATCCTCGTCGTTTTCATACTGATAACAGTCTCTTGGATTATTTCCCGCCGCCAGTATTCCGAACCGAAGATTATTGAACTCCTAAGAATTTCCTCTCTTTCAAAGTTAAACTTTATTTTGGTCTTGGTATTAGTTCTTTTAATGACTATAACTGCTAGTTTCATCCTTAATGAATATGGCATTATTGTTCCCTCTTATATTACATTTCTGTGTATTATGGCATTGGTAATTATGACACTGAAATTCCCCCCAGAAATATATCCTGCTTTGGCGTTTTTTATGTCACTTACCCTTTTGTATCACACGTCTCTTGTCTCAGGATACTTATGGGGGAGAGATATATTCAATGAGTTTTACATTGTGAATTTGGTAATAAAAAATGGAAAATGGATACCTTCTATTATCAACGATCCTCTAAATTCAGCACTTAGCATAACGATTTTACCAGTATATTTTTCCAATATTCTAGATATTAGTGTAGTTTATGTGTTCAAAATAATATATCCCCTAATACTTGCTGTAGCCTCTCCTGCATTGTATGAACTCTATTCGACATTCTTTGAGAAAAGGCATTCTATATTTTCAGTTTTTTTGATAATATTCTCTATAACATACTATGCCGAAATCCCTCAGATGGCAAGAGTTATGGTTGCAGAGCTATTTCTGGCATTGTTTCTCTTATCATTGATAACAGATAATGATTATAAACTTGCTATAATATTCGGGTTATTTCTTATGCTTTCTCATTATTCAACTTTTTATTTCATTTTTTTTGAACTTACAATAGCAATAATAATTACCATCTTTATAAAATCTCCTTCAAGACTACAACTTACTATAGTAGGAATGCTCTCAATACTATCATTAAGCTGGTTTGCAGTAACATCAAGAGGATTTGTTTTAAAAAAAGTTACTCGTTACCTAATTTTGATTATCAAAGATACAATACTGCTTCCTAAACAATTATTATTTGAGCATAAGATTATCAAGACTTCTCCTGTCCACATAGTTAGTATGAAATCTCCCCTCCTCATCCAGATAACAAAAGGAGCATATGCTCTTATAGCGTTATTGCTTATTGTAGGAGTTTTTGATATTAACTTAAAGAAGACGAACATAGAAGGAGAGAATAATAAAGGATATCTTCTGTTTTACCTCTTGGGTGTTGTGAATCTCTGTCTTATAATAGCGTTGGTACTAGTCCCTCCAGTTGCCCGCACGATAACTTCAACTAGGGTTTTTCATTTAGTACTTTTTATATCTGCTCCATTCGTTCTCAAGGGTGCTAAAAAAATTATTTACCACATATCTAGATTTAAAAACTATGATTATGAAATAATATCTGTGGGATTAGTAATATTTCTTATTTTAAGCTCTGGAGTACTCGCTTCATTTACAAAGACACCCTATGATGACACTTCAATTGCTTTTCAACCAAATACAGACTGGGCCAAATTCAATCTAGGAGAGATCTACGCTGCTCAGTGGGTAACAACATTCTGGGATAAAAAAGGGGTAAAGTTTTTATATGCAGATACTTATGGGTGGGTACTTCCAGGAGCATTTAATTGGCCACATTGCTCAAAGTTTCCATCCAAATTAAGAATAGCTAGGACATCTTATATCTTCCTAAGGACTTGGAACATAGAACACAAAAACATTCTGTATGGAAGTGGGCGTATAACTGGAGGAGAATATATACCCCTCTCAAGAATTTCAAAATATTTAAATGACAAAATATACAGCGACAACATGGCTGAAGTGTACTTATATCTCTGTGTTCATGAGACTCCAAGATTAACGTTTGGGCACTGTAATATGATGAAATGTGTTATAACTCGGTAAGGGGAGTAGAAAAATGACAGATGAACCTAATATTATTGTGATTATTATGGATACATTAAGGAGAGACTATTCGAAAATAATGGAAGATTTGTTAAGAGATCGTGGTTTTATTTCCTATGAGAATGCAATATCTCCATCTCCTTGGACACTGCCCTCACATGCGTCTATCCTCACTGGTTTATATCCTGCTCTTCATGGAACTCACGAAAGCCTGAGCAGAAAAAATCCTGATATAACCTTTAACCCAACTGGATTGAACACTCTTTACGCTCAGCTTTGGAATAGGGGATATACAACATATCTCCTAAGTGCTAACCCATACATCACGCCAGCTTTTGGATTCACGGGGTTTGAGTATTTCTATGACACCTATTTTGGAAAATACAGCCTGTTTTTCTCAAACAAGGAGCAAGAAGAGTTTGATTCCTTGAAGATAATGTACTCGACTGAAATTGAAATTGCAAAGGCTCTTATTAAAAAAAGAAGGTACCTTTTACTTCTAAAATCTCTTGCTGGCATTGGTATCTGGAGATTTGGACTTAGTAAGACATTATGGCCCTTTGAGATGGGTGCACAAAGAACGCTCAAACTTATCAAAAAACTACCTTTAGAAAAAAATCAGCCCTTTTTCATGTTCATAAATCTTATGGAAGCTCACGAGCCTTATCATAGAAGTGAGAATCCTAGTACCGTTGTAAATTTGTTTATGGACAATCTAGTTAGAGGACACTTAAACTGGAATCAGGTAGCTCTTTGGAGGAAAATATATCCAAAGGAAGTCAAATATCTAGGAGCAAAAGTTCTTGAACTGTTAAGCATTTTAAATCAAAAAGGCCTTCTAAGTAACACAATGATAGTCATTACTAGCGATCATGGTCAGTTAATCGGGGATCATGGAAGAATAGGGCATGGTGTGTTTCTCTATGATGAACTATTAAGAGTACCTCTCTTAATTAAATATCCTGAAACTATTGAAACAAATGAGATAATAAATATTGCCGCCAGTAATAACAGAAATGAGTATATAAGCTTAACAAATCTAAAAAAATTCATAATGGGTGTAGTGACAGGAGATAAAAAATATCCAAAATTGCTATTCTCTCAAATGGCATTTTCAGAGACGTATGGAATCCATGATAGAATTCCAATAGAAAAATATAGAAGTGACGAAGAAATTAAGAACATATCATTCCTAGAAAAGTACAGGATTGCGATATATTACAATGGAGCAAAGGGAGTATTTAACGTCTCAGACTGGAAATTTGAATCAATTTCACTTCATTCTCCTACGACTTCTCTGGAAGAAGTGCAACCCCAGCTAAAAAAGAGAGTGCTACGCTTTTTAAAGTCGACATCGAAACTGAGACATCTAAGGAAGGGGATCCTAAATTCAAGTTAGTTTTTCTTTTCTTCTAAAAAATCCATCAAATAAACCTTTTATGAACATCTGGAATGCCTCAAAGTCTCTGTGATAAAATAAATAAGATAAAAGAATGGAAGGGGCAAACAATACAATAACATAAATTAAGGAAATCAATTTGTCTATATCTTTAAAATTTTTGTGGAGTAAATAAATTCTATTCCTTCCAAATAGATAAGCTGCCAATGGACTTATTTTTCTTTTTTTTCTCCGGGAACCCATCTTGTGCCATACCCTAGAAAGAGGAACTATATAAAGGCTAACTCCAATCTTTTTAGCTCTTAAACAGAAGTCTGTTTCTTCCCAATATGCAAAATAACTATTATCTAGCAATCCAATTCTCAATAAAATATCTTTTTTTATCATAATTGCTGCTCCATGGACTTCATCTGTTGGGATTTCATGTTCATTCTTAGTAGAGCGGGAATTAAAGGTTCTTTTAACGAAAGGTTTCATGTGATATCTAGCACCAAGAAACTGAGTCTCCCTAGGACTAGTATAGTACATGATTCTAGGCCCTAAAATCCCCGATCTTTCTATCTTTTCGCCAGCATTTATGAGAATTCTAAGAAAATCAGGAGCAACAACAACATCATTATTAAGAAGAAGAACATAATCCGAGTTTAGAATGCTTAAAGCAAATTTTATCCCCATATTATTCCCGCCGGTATATCCTAGATTTTTTTGATTTCTTATTAAAATTAATCGTCGATTTGGATCATATTTCTCATAAAGAGGCCTGTTAAATATTCCTTTACGCGCCTCTTCCTCTTTTATTTCAAAAACTCTGATTGGTTTGTTTTCTGGATTATATTCAAAAAAGGGCGATTCAACTTTGATATCTCCTGTTGTGTATTTTTTAATCATTTCTACAGATTTATTATTTGAACCATTGTCAATTAATATAACGTCATAATTAGGGTATTCTATTCTGTAAACAGATTCTAAACACTCTATTGTATCTTTCCAGCCATTCCAATTGAGAATTATAATTGAAACACGGGGGAACATATTCCTCACGCCATTTTTGGATCTTTTTGTTCTTTCATCACTCCACTACTCCTTTACATGATTCTTGTTTTTATAGCTTTTTAGATTCATGGGGATTCCAAAGAGAATGTATTAATTACCCTCGGATAGGTACAAATGTATCATCTTCAATCCTGAACACTCCTCTATCAAGAACTGTCCTTTTCTGAATGTATACGTACCTGACAACGACACTCCCGTTTAAGTCCTCTGGAAGAATAAACTCGCTTTTGCCCTTCACGTTAAACCACTTCCTGTAAACGAGCGTCCCGTTGTCGAGATAGCCGTATATACCAATGGCGTTTCCAGTGGAGTTTGTAAACCTTAGGACTACGGAACCGTTCTGGGAAGTCACAGCTACGTTTGGGTGAACGAACCTAAATATCTTCACAATCCCCCCATCGGAGTAGAGGAGCTGATAGTTTTCTGAATAGTTATTGGTGAACATGAGCTTGGCCAGTGGTGTCTCGAATGCTTTTCCGTTCATCAGCACAGCGTAGCCGTAGTTCAGGTTTATGTAAACGTAAGCATCGAGGGTTGGCCT
>JAGSHR010000277.1 GCA_029855985.1 Candidatus Njordarchaeota archaeon | reverse complement strand
GGGAAATCAAAAATCTTAGTTTTACCTATTGTTTTCGCCCATTCATCATTTACGTGGGATAGATAATCTGTGAACATGTAAGTTGTTCCACTGCCATCAGAACGTTTTACCACTATTATTTCCTTGTCGGGCAGGGATAATTTTGGGTTTAGTTCTTTTATTGCGGGATCATTCCACTTAGATATTTCTCCGAGGTATATTTTCGCAATAATTTCTCCAGTCAGTACCAATCTTCCATTAAGCTCAGGTATGTTATAGGCAATGACTGCTGCACCAATTGTAATAGGTAAATGTACAATTGTTCCCCTATTTCTAGCGTTAGTATATTCCTCCGAGTTAAGTGGAGCGTCACTAGCAGCAAAATCAACAGTGCCATCAATTATAGCTCGAATACCCCCTCCACTTCCAATAGATTGGTAATTGACCGAGATGTTCCGGTAGGCATTTTGAAAATTCGGGATCCATGTAGCCATGAGTGGGTAAACGAAGGAAGAACCAGCACCGTTTAAGCTTATAATTTCCCCTGAACTGGGAGGACGAGCAATGAATACTAAAGTAATAATGATTAGCGTGATAAGAACATATTTCTTAACAGCACTAAGGGAAAAGTTCATTAATTTCACCAGTGTTCATCGCGCCATCTAAATAAAGTGGAAAAAAGGGTTTAGTTAAGAATTTTATATAGATTAAAAATAGAACTATATAGATCTATAGGGGAAAAAACGATGGGATACAAAACCACCGAATATAGAAATATACAGTTAACCGGTAAATCAACCTTTATTGTTTCTCTTCCGAAAGACTGGATAACATCTATCGGTTTGAAAAAAGGAGATACAGTGGTAATTGAGAATTTGGGTGATTTCTTAATTTTGAAACCACTAAAGGAAGAGAAACACGGGGATAAGCTAGCTGTTATCTATTTTGATGCGAAGACATCGTTGGCTATAATATTAAGGACTATTGTTTCCGCATATCTCGCTGGAGCAAATATAATAAAAATTCTCTTTGAGGATGGAACAATAAAATTTTCGGATAACATAAAAACGTTTGTAAAAGAGAAACTCATGGGGTTTGAAATACTTGAAGAGTCTTCTAACTTCATGGTTATCCAATCCCTCATAAAGTTCAATGAGCTATCCTTTAAGAGGGTTCTAGAAAGAATGTGGTTGACTGCATATTACATGATTGAAGATGTAATAAAGGCGCTAAAAACGAATGATATCGAGTTAGCGGAGAACATATCTAAGAGAGATGATGAAGTAGACAGATTTCATTTCTACGCAACTAGGCAAATCAGGCAGTCCTTAGAGGATCCAAAATCGCTACATGAGATTAAGGTTGAGAGACCTGAATACATACTAGAGTATAAATCGATAATAAAGAGCATAGAGAGAATAGCGGATCACGCGAGCAGGATCGCGAAATTGATAAGACGCCTAAATAAAAGATTAGAAAAAAAGCTTTTGAGCCAAATAGAAGAGTTAGCTAATAAGTCCTTGAGCATGTTTAAGCTTTCTATGATTGCTTTAAGTAAGATGGATGAAAAACTTGCTCATAGAGTGCTAGATGACTTAAAAGGTGCCCAAGAATTAGAGGAACATTTAACTAGTAGATTAATAATAGGGGACTTAGGTGGTTTTCTCGAACCATTGGAGCTAATTATTGTTAAACTTATTTTGGATAGTCTTAGAAGGATTGCTGAGTATAGCTCTGATATAGCGGAGGGTATACTAAATTTGAGGTCACCGATTGATAAGTAGACCAAGATGCATGCTAAATTTTTTTATTATTTTTTCTCTTAAAATCGTATGGGTTCATAGAAACACTATTCGATTTATGCCTTTAATTTAAGGTAGGTGCATTTATGGCTAAAGAAAAACTTTCTGAAAAAATGGCTGATAACGTTCAGGAGAGTAAAAGCGATAAAAGGGCCTTCTCAATACTCTACGGTGCTACATACATTTTTAGAATAGCATTTGGAGCTACAATCTTATTGATTGACACTTACCTGATTTACCTATATTATGCTCACTATATGGTAGAACACGGGGTCCCCCCTCACCCAGCAGACTCCAACCTTATTTTCATACTTGTCCTAGTTGCGTTGACATATTACCTATCAGAGAGCTTTTCAGCAGGTGCAATTGGATTTTTAATAGATCACCGTGATGTAAGGGGAGTTATTGTCGCATCAGCTTGGGTAGGTGCAATAGCTTTATCTTCCTATTCAATTGGGCTCCTCTTTGAAGCTGAGATATGGATTGATGTCATTATTTTTGCCATAGCTCACATGATACACGGTTTAGCAGCGGCAATGAAAGTGACATCCACAGTAACCTTCATAGCGAGGCACTCAACATTTCAAAATAGAGGCACTCACATGGGTCTCTATGACTTTACAATGTTCTTGGGTAGAGTTACTGGAATTGGTATTGGGGGTTACTTATGGGCTTATTTTGGGACACATTTGACATTAGAGGAACTAGTTGATGAGATACATAATAATAAAATAACCGCCATTGAAGGCTACCATATTATCAGGGGTGCGTTGCATTCTTTCTGGGTGCTAGCGATATTGCTAGTTATTGCAGGTATTATGTTAATGTTTCTCCCTAAGGTGCCCCCAGAAAGAGAACGAAGTGAAATTTCACTAAAAGAGATGGTAATAGCACCAGTTAGAGAGTTTTTGATAATGTTTAAAGAAAGAAGAGACTTAGCAATTCCATGGTTCTCAATGGCTAGCCTATTTGGATTAATTTTACTCTGGGGCCCGAGAGTCCTACAAATAGAAGTTGGAATTAGTGGGGAAATGAGTGGTTATATTGGAGCATACATTGGTCTTTTGTTAGGTTTACCAGCTCCCCTATGGGGTTATGTTGCAGATAGGATTGGTAGAAAGAAAACAGTTGCGATAGGTATAGGGGGCTTAGTTTTGTTGGTTATCATTCTAGCTGTAGCATTAGTTTCTCTCCAAATACCTTTGGATGATCCAATGTTATTCTTTATGGCATCTCCAGCGATAATATTTTTAGCGGCGCTTGGACCGAGTTTTCTAGCTAGGCTAGGAGACACTTCAAAGAAAGGGCAACATGGGGAGGTAATGGCCGGTTATCAGTTCACACTTGCTTTGGGGGAGATAAATGGGATCTTAACAGGAGCAGTTGTAATATATATTTTTACCGAGTTGTTTAAGGGTACTGAGTGGTACCAACTAGCGGGATTAATTGGCATTGCTATATTAGGGTTAATATATTTCTTAACAATGGTATTCGGGGCTCTCACACTGAAACCCGACGAGGTTGTTTTAAAAGAATATGGTAGTGAGGAGTAAACAATAATTTTCCCCAACACTATTTTTTCACTATGGCTTCTAATATTATCCTAATCGCTTTTATAACGTATTCTAGTGGAAAGGCAGGGCTATCTCTCCCTAGAGTTTGCTCAAAAATAAACGGAACGTGAACGAAACCAACCTTTGTTTTTAAATTGTATTTGCTTGCACAGTGGAGTGCCGTAAATAGAACTAAGTTACAAACATATGTTCCTGCATGATTGGAGATTTTTACCGGTATCTTTGCATTCATTAATGCCTTCTTTATCCTGTCAAGATCAATAGTTGACTTGTATGCGAGCGGGGCATTTTCGAATATGGAGGAATCCTTTGGTTTGTATCCATCGTTGTCTGGTATCCTTGCATCCATTAAGTTCAAACCTATACGTTCCAACTGAATTCTCGTAATTCCTCCCGCTTGTCCAAAGGCCATGTAGAAATCTGGGCTAGTGTCCTTTAGAACACGGCAAACCTCGTTTTTTGCTTTCTCAAATGAGACAGGAAGCCTAAGCGTTTTCACAAGATAATCTCCAATAATAGTACCCTCAAATGTTTTTACAGCTTCCCAAGAAGGATTAATTTTCTCGCCTCCAAATGGTTCAAAGCCGCTTAATAAAATCAATTTCCTATGTTTGTTCTTTAGCGTCATTTAAGCACCACACATTACAATGTGTCCTATAAATTCTAACTGTGATAAATACTGTGATAAATTATGTTTGAATTTTGTAATCAATTTATTTGTTAGTTTTTGTTTCTTAAAATGGTAAGAGAAGCGTAAAAAGAAAAAGGCATTGATAACAATTATCATAGGGAAGTTTTGTTGTCATGGTGGTTGATGTGAAAGTTTATGCATATCGGGCGAGAGAGTGGTTATTTAGTATAAATAAAAGAAGACTATACTTAATTGCTCTGAGTATGAGACTGTTCTTATTAGGTTTCTTTGGTGAATCTTGGGACATTTACGTGTTCATAACTACCACGAAACAATTTTTATTTGAAGGAGTAACCCCCTATGAAATTGCACTGAAGAAGCCTCCTTATATCTATATGCCATTTTACCCCTATATAGAAAACTGGTATGCTTACCCTCCGCTAATGCTGTTAATCTTTTCCTTTTTCTACTTACTATATTTGGCGTGGCCTGTTAAGGCTCCATTCTTTGAGAGATTCTTCATAAAGTTACCAATGGCCCTTGGTGATCTTCTCTTAGCGTATTATGCTGGGAAAATCGTTTATTATTTCTCGAATGATGAGAGAAAAACAAGACATGCCGAATTAGCCATCCTTTTCAACCCATTCTTCATTCTAATAAGTTCTGTGTGGGGAATGTTTGATGCATTGGCAATGGCTTTTCTTCTGATCGCAGTCGACCTCTCCATAAACGAGGAATTCCATAAATCTGCAGTTGTATACGCTATAGCGGTTCTAGTAAAGCAAACCACGCTCTTTGCTTCACTCGTGTTATTCTTTTACTGGTGGAGAAAAAAAGGTTTTAAGAAAACCTTAATTTATACAAGCACAGCCCTGTTGGTGTTCTTTGGAGTTAGTCTGCCCTTCTTGCTCTCGACCCCATGGGGCTTCTTACAGCAAATCTTGATGTTGCACGTGAATAGACCTCCTTGGGGTTACAATATATTTACGGTAATATATTTTATTCTAATCTACGTGGCAAGTGGATTGATCATTGGGAACCCAGTTTTTAACCTAGCTTTCTTAGCATTTATTTCGGCTTTATCACTATCACTACTGGCGACTACAATCTTATTTATTGGTGGATGGGTCTTCAAGAAACCCAAGTTAACAAAGCTAGACTTGATATTCTCCTTAATGTTAACATACTTTTCATTCATATTCTTGAGCAAGGTAACTAATGAACCGTATTTCATTTACTTGATGACCCTCATTGCAATCTACAGTTTAATCAAATATGATGCGAGGCTCTTCAAGGAGTTTAGCTCCTTATCATATTACCTCTTACTATCAACACTAATCGCGGCAATGAGATTTCTAATATTTATACCATCGGATGTTCTAATGATGTTCTTTGGTAAGGAGATCGCTGAGCGACTTTGGCAACTTACTCCAATATACGGGGAAGCAAATCCATACGTAGTTGTCACATTGGCAATTGGGGCCATACTGATTGTTCCCACATTTCTAAGCCTATTTAAATACTATTACGATAACATCAAGGAAGTCTTAAACTATTCCATTACGCCAAGGTTTATCCTTGAGTTGTTTAGAAACAAGGAAATTAAAAAATCCTTGTATTCGCTAGGCAAATATAAAGCCGTCTTAATAATTGTCTTAATCCTCATGTTTTCCTATCAGTCAGCGACTTTATCTAAACTAATTGTTTACGGCAACCAAAGCAGCGTTATCACATTGGAAGGAAGAATCGTGGGAATTCATTACACATGGATGGACAATCCAAGTCATGATCCTACAAAAAAAGTGGGTAGTTGGGCAGACGCATACCTAACACCTATAGAAGGTTATTATGAGTCAAAGGTACCCTACATGGCCAGAGACTTAACGCAAATTACAAGTGCTGGTATAAACACACTTGTTATTGAGGTTTATCTAGGGAGGTCTCCTGCGGTATCGACTTTGGCTGAATTAGCACTCGACTATAACTTAAGCTTTATCCCCTATATCGATTTGGGAGAGATGGTTAACATATCTTACTTTAGTTACATTAACCCCGACTTGGGGAATGGAACAAAGATTCCGGGTTTATATGAGTTAAAGTTAGCAACTTGGACCACGTTTCTAAACACATTTTTAGACATAACCGACGTATTCAATATGCCAAATATAATAAAGTTTGGAAACAAACCCGTTGTTATAGTGGACGGTGTTACGTTGGTTTATCCTGGCTTTGACAGTGAAGCCATTAGTTACCAAATCACAAACTTGTTCAATTATTTCAATATCTCGAATTATAACACATCAGCGATCCTAGAATTCTTTTCAAAAAGATGGAACGTCACATTAAATACTATAGATGATATATTTAAACTATACCCAAAAAACCTAACAGCACTGTTAAACACAACAAATCCGATAAGCAGAGATTTCTTAAGTGTATATGCTTATTCCTTCTATAAGTTCTGGAGTGATCTCATCAGTGCTGTGGAACAACAAGAAACAGGCCTATACATCATCTTTGGATACATGCCAGATCCCCTAAAACTATTTAACTTAGAAAACTTGAGCAGGATAGGATCAAGCCTCATAATTTCTAGGTATTATTCGTACAAATTACTTTCACAGTTATCAATAGAAGACTACATTAACGCCACTGAGATGATAGCAGCGATTAATCCCTCAAACGTGTCAATCGGTGTTGCACAATTCATAACTCTAAACTCTAGTCTCGGACCAATACCCCTCTACTCAATGTATAACTTAACTTGGAACCTTGTAATAGAACAAAACGCTAACTTAACCATAATTTACTCTTGGAATGATTATGTTAGAGGATCAGTTATAGAACCAACAGTAGAATTAAATGAAAAACCCCTACAACTAACCAAATATTATATAGATAAATTAGCTCCAATTGAGATGCAATGGATGTTCATGTTATCTAGGTTGAAGGAGAGTGCATTTTATGAAAGGGAAGACAATTAAAGTTGTAGTCGGCTCCGAGAATCCCGTTAAAATAAACGCTGCAAAAAAGGCGTTCAACAAACTTTTTGGCAAAGTCGAGATAATGGGAATTAAGGTTGATTCAGAGGTCGGAGAACAACCCTACTCAAACGAGATGACCCTAATAGGTGCGATAAACAGAGCAAAAAACGCCATGAAAAAAGTAGCAAACGCAGATTATTGGGTGGGGATAGAGGGAGGTTTATACGTAACCTCCGTGGGTGTATTTGTCAATGGCTGGGTTGCAGTGACTAATGGAACAAAGTTTGGATACGGGTCAACGATTAGTGTTCAAATACCGAAGAGTGTAGTTAAGATGCTTGAATCAAGCGAAGTTATGGAATTAGAGGAGGGAATCGAGAGGATCTCTGGGATCCCAAAACCTGGGGAAAAAATGGGGGCGATAGGCGTCCTGACGAATAACTTGATCGATAGAGAGGAAGCATTCATACAAGCAATATTCGCAGCAATGGCACCATTTATAACAAGATATTATGAGTGAGGCCCTTATATCCTCAAAGAAATTTATTAATTTTTTCTAAAACCCTAAATTTGGCTCTAACCCGCCTTCTTGCTAGATAAATAATTAAATTAAATCAATTTAATATTTAGTAAGGTAAGTGGGTAATGTGAAGTTATATCGTAGAACGTTAGATTGAATAAATTATAATTTTGGCTTGAAAAGACGGGGATCTTGTGGAAAGCTTTGTGAGAATAAAATTGTTTTTGGTGAGATAAGAAGGGTTGGTCGTTAATGAGCAATGTGATGCGTGAGACGTATCTTGAGGATTTCAAAGCGAACTACGTTATGGACTACAAGTATAAGCGAAATCTAACAGTTTTCTTTGCCATCTTGATTATAGGTTTCATTGAAGTCTCATCCCTTATTTCCCACATATTACAATACATAATTGTTATCTTGATTGCTCTTCTTTTTCCATACATGTATGTTACATTTGGTTTAAGGTCTTACGAGCAATTATTTTTGGATTTTCACATTATTTGGGAAAAATTAAGATATAGGAGGAGGAGTGACAGAATTATTTCTCAGCAGAGGTATGTAACTGTCGATTTTTACTTCAAAAAAAGCAATATTTTTCTAGGATTCCTATTATTGGTTTTATCAATTACTATTAAGGCAGATCCTGTTTTCTCTAATTTTCTCGGGAACTATGCTTTCACCGCCGACATTGCAATGTTTTTTGGTATCTGGTTAATGCTTAGTTCACTTGGCTTCCCAGAATTCCAAAATGATCTATTTCTTAAAACTTATGGACACTACGAGGAGGTTAACAATAGCAAGAAGAGATACATGGTTGGTCTTTCATTGTTGTTATTTTTTGCATTTATTCTTTACTTTTTGGGGGCGCACGGAGTTCTAGATTATGAGGTAACTTCATATACAATGACTGCACTTATTTTTTTGATTATTCTTCTGATGTTTGATTCTTTTGCTGTTGTTTCATTTTCCACTAGGCGTTTAGTTTCTGTATTTTACGTCTCTTCATTGTTCTTAGCGTATCTAGCAATGTTGCCCATTGGTGTGATTTACTACCTCATTATTTATCTTGGACATACTGTTTTAGATATCTTGGTGGGTATTTTAGCCTTAATATTTATTGGTAGCGTTAACATTGCGATTTCTTTAATATTGTATATAGCTAGGAGGGATAAGTATACTTCGAGTGTTTTCCTAAATGCGACAGTATCATATGATCAAAATTCGATCATAACAAGTATAGTTAGTAATAGTGAAATAGTTGAATGTTTTAGACGTGTACTAGTTCCCTTTACGGTTGCCTCCTTTATTGTTATTTCGATTATTGGGGTTCTCTTGATCGCTGGTGTTAGTGTATTGGTTTACGTTGACTGGTTAATTACATTTTGGAAATCAATTTTATACATCTTGTTGTTTGGTTTCCTCTCGATGATGAACGCTCTCTATAAAATTGGCAGGATATACTTTGGGGATCTAGAGAAGACGTTTGAGGAAACCAAGAGGATAGAGCAAAGAAAAAGAAAGAAAAAGATTAAAGCGAAAGTGGAGGAACAAAAGAGGAAAAGCGACAAAGCCGAAAAGATGGATGTAGATGACATAGTTAAAATTCTTGACGAATTTGAATCAATTTTTGAGGGTGAATAATTTGTTAAATTCTGGGGCATTTATATTCACTTCCGGTAAAGGTGGTGTGGGGAAGACCCCTTACGCCATTACATTTGCATTAGCGCTTCAAGAACTGGGCAAGCGCGTCATCGCACTGGACTTTAACTTTCACAACCCCGATTTATTTGAGATAATGCTAAAACTTGGTTATAAGGAAGTAGAATTTATTGATAGATACAAGGGGGAAAGGTTAAATCCAAGCTTAACTGTGCTAAAAATTAGGGAGAATGAGGGTGCTCTTTACGCAAGTGCTAGAGTTGATAGATACAGGTATGCTCCTTATCCTCCAGATCACATTTTTAAGAGCATCTTAGCGCTAATCGAATATTTTGGCGCCGATGATTTATTCATTGTTGTCGATACGAATCTAAATATCATGTCATTTAACCTAGTTGATCCATCAAAAGTTGTTGTTTACGATGATGTCATTAATTCACTCGACGGAGTTTGGTTCAATTATCTACTAACGCCTTCGTTCTTCGCTAGAAGCTTTGAGCGTCGAACAGTAAATGACTTGGATCAAATAGAGAAAACGATTAATACATTCAATAAATTTGGAATAAATCTCCTCGGAGCTAATGGTGAAAAAATCAATTATATCCTTACTCCCACGGTAATCGATCAGAGGGCTCTGAAAAGAGGTTTCTTCAACACATTAAGATCCGTTATAGTTGGTAGGAGGGATCAAACCGGGTTACCAATAAGCATGGATACTAATATAATGGAGCTAGTTAAGGAGTACCTGAAGGACGTGCTAGAGCCGTATCGGAGAAGCAATAGATATGTTACTTTAAAGGATCTAAAGGATATTAACGAAAACTTGATTGAATTAGTTGAGGATTCTCACATTAATAGAATGGATGTTCTCAATAAAATGAACGCGGAGGAAGTGCAATCATTCTTTCTATCAGCATTGCTTGACATGTTATATGATAAAACAACAAACACTCTTCCTAAAAACGTGATATTTGTCCCATTTATTGTGGAAACAATGATCAACTTTATAGACGTTGTTTTATTGGCGGAGAACTTAACAATGGATTTCCTGAAAAACAGGCTATATGGTGTTTATCCCATAATTATGGAATGGTTAAAAGAGGTGTTGCTAAAGGGATAATCTATGAAGGAGGTTTCCATTTTCACCAAGTTAGCGAATAGGGGGATAAATTACCTATATAGAGGGACAGTGGAAGATCAAGAAAGCGCGAAATTAATCAGGTTAATTATAGAAGGAAAATCAGGGGAATTCAGAGTTGCCTACCGAGATTTACTTAGTAGGTCTCAAGAAGACGCCTTAAAAATAAAAGAATTCAAAAGAGCATACACCTCATTCCCAAAAATTGATAGAGAAGTCTTGAAAGATAAAGACAGAGAAAGAAATGAGATCTATTTCTCGGCATTTAGGTTAAAAATAGAACAAAGATTTCTAGTGAAGAAAACACGTGCAAGTATAAATAGGTATTTAATGAGTCTCTTGGAATTCTCAATGAAAGACAAACGGTACCTAAGATTATTTATGAAAATAATAAGAGAATTGGGAAATAAACAGTTAGAATCCCTTTACTCTGGAATACTCAAGTTGCTGGATATGGGCTTCAAAAAGGATTTTCTAATAGTTAAGGATAGTAGAAAAATTAGGATTTTGGACACGTTAATCAAAGTATTTAAGGATGAAACTAAAATTAGCAATTTAGCTTTTCAATCAATAATGAAAATGTGGGCGTTTGGGGAACCAATCAAAGTAATTAAGAAAAAAACCGAAATCGTAGAAGTTGACCCCACAGAGGTATTAAGTACTTTTAGGCCTATTAGGGTAGGTAAGCCACTTAATTATGCAGAGCTCCTTGAAAGGGGATTAAAGGAAGAGTTAAAGAAACTAGAGGGGGTTTAAAGTTGAAATTAGACATGAGAATGGCTCTCTATCTATGGCATCACCGAAGTGGCTATATGAAGGAGTTCTCATTTCCAGAGGATTACAAAATAGACAAAAACGTGATTCAACTGTTATTCTTCTATGTGTTAGGTCCCTACAGGAGGAGGACTGAGACTCTTTATTCAAGAATTTCAATAAGAGGAAAAACATATTATTGGTATTATTTTGGAGCTAACCGGGATGAACCAACATTATTGGTTATTGAGTCCGATGAGCAAAAATTAACACCATTATTATTAACACTCGCTTTATACCTAAAGTTTACTAATTTCAAGGAGATTTCTCCTTTGGGTTTAACGGGGTTAACTGAGTTAATTAATAGAAGCAAAGATATCAAAGAATTAGTTTTCAATTTATCTGCAATGAATAAAACAATTATAAGCATCCTCGATTTAATTTATAGGGCGGGTGTTACAACTTTTTCAAACTTGATAAAGGATAGCTTGTCCATAGAGCCTACTCCAAGTATAAGGGACATAATAGAGATAATGATTATATTAAGGTGGCTTGGCTTAATAAACACTTATTATCCGAGCGACGCTTCGGACACCATAATAACTTACAACAAAGTAATATACATCACGCCGAGGATAGATGAGGAATATCTGAAAAAAATCAAGGAAATGTCAAAAGAAAACTTTCAAGCAATTAAAATCGCTATAACTAGGGAAATCAGAGAACTGATGAACCCACAATATCTAAAAGAAAGATTCACAGACTTAGTTAAAATAATAAACTTCGAACGCTACGCAAAGTTTTTCTCCAGGTTCAAGAAGTATGGGCTAATAGAACCTGAGCATTTGAGCGGTGAGGAGCAGAGGATACTAGAAGAACTTTTAGAACTAGGCGTTGCTTCAAGATATTTAGGGAGAGTTTTTCTGGTTTATGAGCCAACTTTAAACTTAATAGATGAAAAAGAATTAGATAGGTTAGGTTATCTAAAAATAACTACTTTGGATGCCATAATCTCGAAGTACAAGTATTAATAAGTTTTTTCTACTACGATATCCTACTTTCTCTTTCGGTGTTTAAGTTTTCTGCCAAGTTTTTTCCTTTTATGTTTCTTCCTTCTTTTTCTTTGTCTCCTCAAAACTGATAGTTTGCCCATAATAAACACCAAGATAATCTATTGTTTGCTCCATAATCATCTTTTAGCATGCAACTATAAACGAATTATAAATATGATTTTTACTTTTATAAAAGATTGTCTCACACATACACCAAGGAGATAAAAATGGAAGAATATATAAAAAGATTAGAGAAGCTGTCTAATGCGTTTGGTCCTCCGGGAAACGAGGAGGAAATAAAATCAATTATAATTAAAGAGATCTCTGGCTTGGTAGATGAAATAAAGGAGGACAATATTGGGAATCTATACGCAGTTAAAAATGGAGCCGAGGATTCTCCTAAAATAATTCTCTCAGCCCATATGGATGAGGTAGGCTTCCTAATCACTCACATACATGAGAATGGTTACCTGAGGTATCACCCACTTGGGGGAATAGATCCAAGAGTAGCATATGCATCCGATGTAATCATTAAGGGGGAGAAAGGCATTGTTCACGGTTACATCGGCGCTCTTCCCCCACACTTATTAAAAGGAAAAGAACAAAAAGCTCCTTCTCACGAAGAACTGGTAATTGATATAGGGGCAAATAGTAGAGATGAAGTAGAGGACTTAGGTATAACCATAGGCTCAAAAGCTGTTTTTGCCACGCAATTCAAAAGATTAACAAAAAATAGGCTATCGGGTAAAGCTCTAGATGATCGGATAGGTGTTTCTTCAATAATCGAGGTTTTAAAGAGATTAAAGAACGAAAACTATAACATTGTAGCAATATTCACAGTTCAAGAAGAAGTCGGATTAAGGGGGGCAAGAGCAGCTTCATGGTTAGCTGAAGCAGATTATGCGCTCATCCTAGAATGCACAGCATCTGGCGACCTCCCAGGCACCCCAGAATACAAAGCATCTACACAGTTAGGCAAAGGAGTAGCGATCACAATAGCGGATTCCTCTATGGTCACTCACCCAAAAATAATAAATCTCCTCTTAGATGTTGCAAAAGAGAATGGCATAAAGTATCAATTCAAACGAATGATCGTTGGGGGGACGGATGCAGGGATGTTTCACCTAACAAAGGGAGGCATTCCATCGGGGGTATTAAGTGTCCCTGGGAGATACATTCATTCCCCAAGGGCAGTATCTGATATTGGTGATATTGAAGCCCAAGTTAACCTCGTAACAAGTTTTATAGAATACATAAACAAAACTTAAACACAATTTTTTACTATGAAAAACCAACAACAAAGAAAAATTTATAATTGCAAAACAGCATAAAACAAAATGAAAATAGAATAAAGCCGGGGTTGCCGAGCCCGGAACGGCGCCGGTCTTGAGACAAAATAGGCTCCGATTCAATGCGTGGGCAGGAAAACCGGTGGTGTTATCGCCTCGCGGGTTCAAATCCCGCCCCCGGCACCAACCACATACAACTTCTTTTCTATTGGGGCCGTAGTCTAGCATGGTAGGATGCCGGCTTCGGGAGTCGGTGGTCGCGGGTTCAAATCCCGCCGGCCCCACCATTGTTCTTGGGAATTTTTGTTCTTTCTTCTTGTTATTTTCTTTATATATTGGGAATTGGGAATTAAAACATTGGAGTTTAGATATATTGTTTAATCTTTGGATTCATATTTCGAGGGAGTTGTATATATGCATGATGTTCATCAGCACAAAAAAGATTCTAGCACTGATATGGTTGAGTGCCACCATGATTCGCATGTGAATGAAAATCATTCTCACGAACATTCTGGACACTCTCATGTTGGTCATCATAAAAAAATGCTAGAGGATTTCAAAAAACGGTTCGTGGTCTCATTAATATTAACGTTCCCTATCCTTCTTTTGTCAGGGTTTATCCAAGGCCTAATTGGATTTCACTTTGTTTTCCCTGGGTCAAGGTACGTGCAGGTAATCTTAGCTACAATAATTTATTTGTACGGTGGATATCCTTTTTTGAGAGGATTGATTGCAGAATTAAACAGTAGGAGCCCAGGAATGATGACTTTGATCGGTTTAGCTATAAGTGTAGCGTATATTTACAGTGTTGCAACAGTTTTCTATATTGCGGGAGGAGCATTTTTCTGGGAACTTGCTACTCTAATAGATATTATGCTACTTGGACATTGGATAGAGATGAAATCAGTAATTGGTGCTTCAAAGGCAATTGAGGAAATATCAAAATTAATTCCGGATGTAGCCCATTTAGTGAAAGATGGTGAATTTATAGATATACCTACCAAACAAGTTAAAAAAGGTGACCGCTTACTTGTAAAACCAGGGGAACGTATACCAGCGGATGGTATTATAGTTGAGGGTGAGACGTCTATTGATGAATCCATGATAACTGGTGAATCTCAGCCAGTTTATAGGGGAGTTGGCGATAGGGTTATTGGAGGTTCTATAAACTTAGACGGTTCCATTACTGTTGAAGTGACGAGTTCGGGGGAGGAAACCTACCTAAGTAAACTTAAAAGGTTGATTGAAGAAGCACAAAGAGAGAAAACTAGGATGCAGGATCTTGCTGATAAGGCTGCCCTGTTATTAACAATCATAGCGATTGTAAGTGGAACTTTAACTTTCATTTTATGGGTTGCTTTAGGATATCCAATTCTATTCGCTTTGGAGAGAATGGTCACAGTGATGGTCATCACTTGTCCACATGCTCTAGGGTTGGCGATCCCCTTAGTTATAGCTGTTTCAACCGCTAATGCTGCGAGAAACGGGTTCGTAATTCGAGATAGAAAGAGTTTTGAGAGAGCTAGGAACATAGATATCATAGTTTTTGATAAAACAGGAACACTAACTGAAGGTAGTTTTGAGGTTAACAAGGTAGTAACTTTTGGTGAGATGGGTGAGGAAGAAATTTTGCAACTGGCCGCATCACTTGAAGCTAAATCAGAGCACCCAATTGGAAAAGCCATCGTTGAAAAAGCGAAAGAGGTCGGGTTAAAGTTACTGAATGTGGAGGGATTTCAGTCCCTGCCAGGTAAAGGTATCAAAGGTAGAATAAATTCCAAGGAGATACTTGTGGTAAGCGAAAAACATGCCCGAGATATAGGACATGGAGAGAAATTAGAATCTGTGAAGAGCGAATTAAAAGGAATGACAACAGTCGTTATAATTGTTGATAATAAACTCGTAGGGGTTATCGGTTTATCCGATAAAATTAGGGAAGAAGCTTACGAAGCTGTTCAAAGACTTAAAGCAATGGGCATCAAATGCTACATGTTAACTGGAGACAACGAGAGTGTGGCGAAAATCGTTTCAGAAAAACTAGAACTTGACGGATATTTCGCTCAAGTTTCACCTGAAGATAAAGTTTACAAAATTAAGGAATTACAATCCAATGGAAGTAAAGTTGCAATGGTTGGTGATGGTATAAACGATGCACCAGCATTAACGCAAGCGAACCTTGGTATCGCTATAGGTGCTGGGACTGATCTAGCCATAGAATCCGCCGATATAATATTAGTTAAAAGCAATCCGTTGGATATACCGAAAATAATCGAGTTATCGAGGAGAACATATAAGAAAATGATTGAGAATTTATTATGGGCAACAGGTTATAATGTGATAGCGATTCCTGCGGCGGCTGGGGCGTTACTTGCAGTTGGTTTGTTGTTATCCCCGGCTGTTGGGGCGATTTTAATGAGTTTGAGTACGGTCATC
>JAGSHR010000116.1 GCA_029855985.1 Candidatus Njordarchaeota archaeon | reverse complement strand
ATATTACTCTAACCCCGGGTGGAGGAGTGTATGTGCGTCCAGGTTATATACGATTAAACCACACATTATTCAAAACGGTGAACAGCGTCTTGCCCGAACTATCAGAGAAGCTCCTAGAAGCACTCAACAAGCAAATAGTCAACGAACTATACTCCGCCTACCTATACCTCTCGATGGCCGCGTACCTAGACGCGAAAGGTCTACCAGGGTTCGCCACATGGATGAAAGCCCAGGCAAAAGAGGAACTGGAGCACGCGATGAAATTCTACGAATACATAAACGACCGAGGAGGAAGGGTAAAACTAGACGCCATACCGAAACCACCCCACGACTGGACCAGTATAACAGACCTATTCAAGCAAGCCCTACGACACGAGAAAACCGTCACCGCAAGCATATACAAGCTAGCAGAAATAGCCGAAGAAGAAAAAGACAGGGCAACACAAGTCTTCCTACAATGGTTCATAGAAGAGCAAGTAGAAGAAGAGAAAACATTCACAGAAATACTAGGCAAACTAGAACTAGCAGGAGAAGCTCCACAGGCACTATTAATGCTGGACGCCAAACTAGGAGAAAGAAAATAAGCTGGATGTTTATGATTTTCCGTGTTCAACCTCAATTTACCATATCTTTTTATTTTGAATTAACCATAAAACTATATTGTTAATTTATTACATTGTAAACAGTGATTAGCAATGCCGAACGTTGCGGTAATTCTGTGCGCCGGCAAAGGAGAACGGTTTGGAGGTAAAAAACAATTTTTCAAATTAGCTGGAAAACCTGTGTGTATACACACGTTAAAAACATTTGTAGATAGTAAATTGTTTAAAGAGATTTTTGTCGTGGTTTCGCCTGATGATATGGAAATGGTAAGAAACTTACTGAAAAAATACTTCAATAACCATATTAGTCATATTCATCTATGTCAAGGTGGTAAAAGTAGACAAGAAAGCAGTAGAAACGCTGTCTTCTGCATTGACGAAAAAGGATATCCTCCTGAGACAAAGGTTTTGATTCACGACGGCGTGAGGCCCTTTGTCGATACTCGAATTCTCCGCGATGCCCTTAATGAAATAGACATAGACACCGCCGTTGACACGGCAGTCGACGCTATTGATACCATTATAAGGACAAGTCCGGATAGGAGATATATAACTGACATACCTCCCCGCAAATTCTTAATGTATGGCCAAACCCCTCAGGGATTCCTCCTCGACCATCTACTAGAAATGTATAGAACTATTCCTACTGAAGATCTCAGCAAGTTCACAGATGACTGCGGCATATTTATGCGAGTTTTCCCCAACAAACGGATTCGAATCGTAAAAGGAAGTTACTATAATATCAAAATAACAACACCGCTTGATTTATACATAGCGGATAAGATATTCCTCCTCAAAAACGAAAACATTTCGAATAGCGTAAAAGACATCATAAAAAAACATAAAGAATTAACCAAGAGCCTTAACGGAAAGGTCATAGTTGTCTTCGGTGGCACGTCAGGAATTGGAAAAGCTATAGTAGACCTAGGAAAGAAGTTGGGCCTTAATGTATACTACACCTCCAGATCACTGGGTGTCGATATCAGGAACAAAGAGCAAGTTCACAAATTTTTGAATGATATATATTCAAAAGAATCAAGGCTGGACCACATCATAGTCACAGCCGGAGTACTCGTCAAGAAACCATTCACCGAAATTACAATGGATGAAATAAAAGAGCAAATAGAAACAAACTTCCTAGGAAATATAATTGTAACAAAAGAATCTATTCCCTATTTAATAAGTAATTCTGACAAACCCAAACATATTGTTTTATTTTCGTCTAGCTCATACACCAGAGGCAGAGGAAATTATAGCATATACTCTTCAACAAAGGCAGCGATCGTGAATTTCGTACAAGCACTATGTGAGGAAGATATAGGTGTGAATATAAACACGATAGTGCCAGAAAGAACCGATACACCCATGAGGAGAAAATGGTTCGGAAAAGAAGACCCCTCAACACTCTTGAGACCTGAAACAGTTGCATGGTATACTTTATACCTGCTTACACTAGACGTTTGCGGGCTCGCTATAGAAGTACGAAAACGCCATGAAGAAGGTAGCCCGAAACCTCGTGATTCACTTTCTATGAATGAGTCTCATGTATTCAAATAACCTTTTAACATGGCAGTATTCATTATTCCTGTATTTAATGTTCTTAAGGTATCCCTTGATGTATGCTACACTACATTTTATTTTACTTTGCAATAATTTATATAGAAACTTTAAATATGCATATATTGGAGACGTACAGAAGTATTTATCTGCGAGGCCTTGTAGATAACATCTACCAACGCTTTCACGTTCTCCTGTAGGTCTAAGAATGTACATTTTTGCGTTTTTTACGATTAGTATCTTCCATCCTACTCTAATTATTCTTAGTATTAATCCAGTGTCTTCTGCTGGTTCTGGTTTAAGGCCGCCGGCTTTTTTGAAAGCCTCGTACTGGACTATTAGACCTGTGCCTGAGGGCATTAGTTTTCCTCTGGGTTCATTGACTATTATTCCGCAGGCAGCTACTGCTTCTGTATCGCCATGTTCCGCATTGAATTTCTCAAGTCCTAATATAACATTGTTTATGTAGTTGTCTTCAAGGATAGTGTCTGCTCCTATGATCATTATATAGTCTGGTTTTTTGAAGGTTCTACCGATCCTGTTAACAGTGAAATTCACTATTCTTGCTACTGCGTAGTTTGCTACTTCATATTTGGGTCTGAATCTGAGTTTTATGCACGTTAGGTTTTTCGCTTTTTTCTTTTCTTTGATTTCTATCACTTTGTCGCATGTGTTGTCGGTACTGGAATCGTCTATTACGGCTATATTGATGTTGCAGTTTAACCGGTTGTTAAATTTTTGGTTTAAGAGGCTGAGAATAGGGTAATGTATTATTTTCTCTTCGTTGTATGCGGGGATTATTGCCAGTATACT
>JAGSHR010000218.1 GCA_029855985.1 Candidatus Njordarchaeota archaeon | reverse complement strand
TATTATTGGTATCCAGAACCCATCATTCTTCTGAACGGTTCGAACTTAAACACAACGACCGCTTTAGTTCTATGGATTTATAAGTGGAACATTAGTGGGGAAATCGTGTACTCTTATAATAACTACATTCAAACCGATATTAACAGTGATGGGCCCGAAACACACTACATCTACCTGCTAAACGGATCAAAATACATAATTGAGAAACAAGTCACACCGCCAGTACTGATCGGTTACAATGTCACCATAGCAATAAATGGTACATTTACATTCCAAAACGAGACTTACAACGTGACACAAGAGTTCTTAGACTACAAGTATGCAACGTATAGAACATACAAGGGATTCTACGAGAATGGAACATTCTATCTGATCAACTATGCCAATTCTTGGATAAGAGCCTTCACTATAAGCTGGAATGGAGCTAATTACACGGTAGAAGGGGTCAGGGAACCCGTTTACGAGGAGAGAACAATATTTGGTTACCCTCGTGGTTGGCTCTATCGAACATATGCTGAAACATGGGAAAACTTCGAGTTAATCATTGGGTCTCCGAAGATCGACATGTGGGATATAAAACTTTGGAGGGTCAACCCTGACAATGGTGCTCTTGACCTCGATGGTGACCTAACGACTACAAATGATCAATTCTATGTAAAGAGGGTATACATGGGTAGTTATTATTGGAGTGTTAATTCTACAAGTCTAAATGTACACATTTACTGGGATCCAAACACAACGTCGGGAGGAAACGAGCTGAACTTAAACGCTTGGATGGGTATATCAACTAACTTATGGAGATGCAATTGGAACGTGACCTTCTACTGGTTCTACGCGGAAAACATGAGCATCGTCACATCAAGCGATATGGAGAAAATAAGAAACACCGTATTGGATAACTCAACGGGTAAACCAAAACCAGGTTATTGGGGTATAGCTTGGATGCTTCAAAATAAATCATGGGAGGATATACTCAGAGAGGCGAGAGAAAACGGTTGGGACTGGGTTTCCGAAGAGCAGAAATGGACTTGGCTGTGGTTTGGCTTTAGCGAAGAATACTATTCTTCAGTATACACGAAGAACTACTCTCAGCTAATGAGAATAGCTTTGAGATACGAGTTTGCGGGCTTATTCATTTACAATGACTCAAATAACAATGGAGTAATGGATATCAGCGCTAGTGATGGTACCGTGAATGCCGAGGAAAGTGAAGCAACACACTACTATATCTTCGACTCTGTAGAAAACGTCTCCATACTAACACCCGGTGAAGCGTTTGGAATAACAAATGACACGGGACATTTAGAGCTCAGGGGGGATGCAAGAATAGACTTTGGAATAACATACCTAGGGTTAAATGGAACAACAATACCATTCAACGGAAGAAGCATTTGGTGGTGGTACGGTGGTAGCGAACTTGTAGGTCAAGACTTCAATGACTTTGATTCAAGGCCCGTTAAAACAAGAATCGATTCGCTTTCCTTTGCAATGCACTTCAAGGGCAACCTAACAAGCATAAATGATACATACACAGCTAGCATTAAGATAGACCAATACGTTGGCAACTGGAACCCTAGCATCGTGGGAGGAAGAAGAGCACTAGAAAACAAAAGCTTATCAATCAACTACTACGTTTACGCTGAAACAGACATGTCATGGTATGTCTCAACAGGGAATAGAACAATAACAAACAATGACGTAGCAGAAGCATCAACAATTAAACTTGGCGCTGGTTCATCGACATTCGCGGAGATAGTAATGGGCGGCACCTATCTATGGAGTAAAAACATAACAAAACCATACAATGTTTCAAGTTTTACAGTGCCACTTGGAACATTCGAGTCAATCTACGTAGACTATGGTAGCAACAACTCCGCAGCAGGTTGGTCCTTCAAACAAGATATGTACTTCCTAAGCATTGGTTTCAAGAATTGGGACGGATATGGAGTCTACCAAGATCCTGAGGTAATCTCCAATGTGGGTGGTAAAAACACATCAACAACTCCTATGGGTGACACCAACCCACCAGTAATAGAATTAACGGGGCTAGAGCAACCCCCAGAGTACGACGAATCTCCAACAATTACAGCGAAAGTTACTGATGAAAATGATATAAAGAGAGTCGTATTATACTACACGGTAGACGGCTATACATACTCAGTAGACATGAACCCAATTGGGGACGACCAATACTCCGCGAGCATCCCAGCTTACCCGTATGGAACAACAGTTGAGTACTATATTGTCGCAGAGGACGCGTACGGCAATATAGCTGAATCAACCCATTATACTTACACAGTAGATGATAGAACTCCTCCAGAAATCCAAAACGTTGATTTCAAGGCAGAATATAACTCAAATGCTGGCACTCTAATAATAACAATTTCAGCGGTGATTACGGAACCTCGCGATGCAAGCGGTGTCCAAAGTGCAAAAGTGATCTACATAATTGGAGGGCAAGAGCAAACAGAAGTAATGATGTACAATGGAACAGCGTACACCATAACCATAACTATAAGCGAAGGCGTAAGCGAATTCACTTACCGTATAAACGCAGAAGATAGAGCAGGTAACGTAGCTTCAACCCAAGAATTCTCAAAAGACCTAACAGAGTTTATCCCCTCTGGTCCAGGAGGATATACTGGTGGAGGGATAGATACGCCGCAATTAGCGGTTATAATAGCGGTAGCAATATCCGCGGTTGTTGCTACAACATACTATATAAGAAAATCGAGCAAGTAGGGTACACTATCACTTTTAACTCTTTTCCCCCATTTTTTTGAAGTATTCTTTAAACTGTAAAATAATTTCTTGGAGTGCTCTATTGAATATTATACCATACCTGCATAACCCCTCGTCTTTTTTTGCATCAACGATCTCAACGGATTTGTAGTCAATGTTAAAAGTGTCAAGCACCCCCCTAATGTAACCCTTAAAGAATTGGCAGACGTATTCAAATTCCTCTATTCTGTTTGGGCAACCTAGAAGGTTAATGAAGATCATTTTCTCTGTAAAGTCTGGTCTTAAAATCTTAACTTTTAGTTTTGGTACAATTGTGGGCATATAGATGTCCGCTAATTCTTTGAATGTGTTTGCGTGGAACCCCTCCTTTATTTTGCCCTTTTTCATGTGTTCAAGAATGGTAATTTTTGTTATTTCCTCACCAATTCTTCTACCAAAGTCCTCGGGACCAACACCGCATTTTTCACTTGTGAATAGTGATATTCTAATAATTGACTCCAAGAATCTTTTCACCATATCAGATTCATAGTATCTGTAAACGGACTTCAGTAGCCAAAATGTGTACTTGCCAATCTGTTTCTTTACAACAACACCTGCCTCCTCGAGCTTCTGCATATATTTTGAGATTGTGTTCCTATGCATTCTTGTTTTTTTCGAGATTTCCTCAATGGTCATGCCCCAAACAGACTGTCCCAAAGTATCCAATATTAGTTCCACGGTTTTGTTGTCCTCTATCAAAATAAATCAACCTCCCACAACCCAAATATTATCTAATAATGCATAAACTTTAAAAATTTAATGTAAAATAATCTTCAATTAGGAAACAAACAAATACCATATTAACCATACATATAAATGGTGGTAATTCAAAATGAACAAGTTAGAGAAAGTATCAGTAACGACAAAGCTAACAGACAAGGGAACCATTGGTTTTCCATTATACACAAGCATGATCATAATATCACTATTAGTAATTGAAGCTATAGGGGCTTTTTGGACCAATCTGAAATCACCATTACTGTTTCAAAAGATCCTTCTAATCGGCATAGGCGTTATCGCATTAATAAAATACTCTAAGGGAAACAAGGCACTCCTACAGGGTTTCTCTATACTTATAGTTATAGACGCATTGCTAAGGATGATTTTAAACATTTATCCCGACGGTATGATTGATGCTTTGAACTTGACATTGGTGCCAGTATTAGCTGCGCTAAATATACCCTTAATGCAAAACAAGGAACAAAAGGAAAATGTAAACCTGAGATTCGATAAGAATACCCCCTACGCTGTTGAACTAGTGGATGTAGTGAAAGACTACGTCGTCGGTAATCATGTAGTTCATGCACTTAGGGGCATGTCATTCAAAGTTAAAAAAGGTGAGTTCGTAGCTATAATGGGGCCATCTGGTTCTGGAAAATCAACAACACTGAACATGATTGGAGCACTTGATAGGCCAACTTCAGGAAAAGTTTTAATCGATGGAGTCGATATATCAAAGCTAAGTGATAACGAGTTAGCCTACCTTAGAAACAAGAAGATTGGATTTATCTTTCAGTCATTCAACTTGATCAATAGGACGACTGTGCTAAGAAACGTTGAATTACCCGCAATAGTCACGGGAATGAGCAAAAAAGAGCGAATAGAAAAAGCTAAGAGACTTCTAAAAGCTGTTGGCTTGGAAAGCGAGATTTATAGATCCCCGAAATATCTTAGTGGTGGGCAACAGCAGAGGGTTGCCATCGCGAGAGCCCTGATGAATGATCCAACAATAATATTGGCTGACGAACCAACAGGAAACTTGGATTCTAAGACTGGTGCTGAAGTAATGCACTACCTTAAGAAAATGAACAAAGAGTTTGGAACCACCGTCATTGTTGTTACTCACGATAGGGAAGTCGCCGAATACGCTGATAGAATCATTCACATTAGGGATGGTAAAGTTTTGAGAGAAGAAATTGTTGAAAAACCGAGGGAATAAAAATGAATGAAAAAATTAGGAAAATATGGAATAAAAGGAAAGTTTCTGGGATAATCGCCCTCATAGTATTTATGAGTGTGATACCCGTATTGAACGCTCCCATAAAAGTGGACGCTGCTGTAAACGTTGACATGTACGTTGAGAGAGTTTTCTGGGGCACACCGCCAAATAACGTCCAAGTTGTAAGCCCCGGAGCGAGAAATGTTCCGTTAACCGTGATAATTCACAATAACTCGAACTTCACGTTGCGAGGTGTTGTTGGAGACCTAGAGTTAATTTACCCGTTTAGGGATACCGTTACAGAGAGTAACAAATCTAGAGCAGAAGGGCAACCGATTCAAGCTGGAGATGTTTTTAACCAAACAGGAGATATATTGCCATCGGGCTCATTTTCTTTAACATTCAACTTGGACATAGACGATGACGCAGTAAAGGGAGCTTACTACATGAACCTCACCGTCACTTACAATGTACAAGTAAACGGAACATTTAGAGTTGGGGAGCCCAAGAAGTTTCAAATCAAAGTGATTCTGAACAACCAAGCACCAGTAATCTACTCGTATAACCCACAAACAAACCCAGTGACTTTAACAGTAGGGGAGTGGGCTCAATTCCAAATAAAAGCAAGCGACCCGGATAATGACACGATAACAATAGAGTGGGTTTACGACGGGGAAACAATTGGTTACGGTGAGAATTTCACTTTCACCGCCAACGAATCGGAAGTTGGATCCCACACATTTGAAGTGCAAGTATCAGATGGAAACTTAACAACAACTAACACTTGGACAATTGTCATCAATAGGAAAATTGAAACAAACGTTACAACGTCAACAGACTTTCTATATGCTGGTAGAGTAAACGAGGTGCACGTGAACATCTCTAACAACATTTGGGTGGGAACAGTGACGGTTAATCTAGCAGTTCCTCAGCAAATTGCGCTACTGAGCGATTCCTCTTACACATTCGAGAACGTAACGGAAGGGCAAGTACTATCAGTGACTGCGGAGATTTATGTTCCAGAAGCATTAGTTGGGCAAAGCGGCGTGCTATCAATAACGATTGTTTACAGGGACAGCAATGGAAACAACTACAACGAGAACTATAACTTGGGCCTCGCTGTTCGGGGTTTAATATCAATGAAAGTCTATGACATAATCGTTGACCCATCCCCTGCGACGCCAGGGCAAAAAATAACGATATCTGGAACACTCCTAAACACAGGAAACGTACTAGCTAAATTCACAAACATAACACTTGAAACAACAGACGTAATAGAACCAGAGTATGTCCCCTACACATACATTGGCGACGTAGATGCAAACTCGCCAACACCGTTCAGTTTCAACGCGTACGTTAAAAATGTTACACCAGGAACGTACAAAGTAAAATTCAAAGTAAAATACACGGACGACCTCTATGAAGAACACGAATTCACATTCACGGTCTACATAAGAGTTATAGCATCTAATGAAAACACACAGTCCACGGGAGAAGAAAATCAACAACCAGTTGGAAATGAATTACTCTACTTGGGGACTACAATACTTGTCATTTTGATCCTTGCGGTCGCATATGTTAGAAAGAAAGGTGAGTGAAACATGGACTTCCTAATACTAGCCCTAGAAGCCCTCAAAGAGCGTAGAATACGGTCAGCACTCACCATACTAATGGTAATCATAGGAGCATCCTTACTGGTTTCAATCAACGGGTTAAGCAATGGAACTAAAGACTTCGTTAACAAGGAAGCAGAAAAATTTGGAACGAACCTAATAGTTGTAACACAGCGGGGGAGCGACTTCGAGATAAAGGATTGGTTGGTTGACAAAATTAAGAGGATTCGTGGAGTAGTGGATGTGATACCATTCATTCAAACTTATGCGGTAGTAAACTTTCAAGGAGAATCGAGAACTGTATTTGTCACTGGGATAGAGCAGGACAAGTTGCACTACATTTACAAGGGACTTGAAGTGGAAGAAGGCGATCTCGTCGCGGAAACCGATATTTCAGGGGTGCTCTTAGGTAATCAAATAGCGAACAGTTTCAAAACACCCATCCACGTAGGCCAATCTATTCAAATAATTTACAAGTACACTGATGAAAACGGGGAAACAAAGTACAAAAAGAAGAGTTTTTCAGTAAGAGGCGTACTCGCATATTTCGGTAGCTTCGTAAGCCCCGTAGATCAAGTAGTTTTCATGTCACTGAGGGCGGCCAATAACTTCTTTAACAGGAATGGACGATACGATGGTTTATATGTTATCACAGCCGACGCGGATCTGAATGATGAAATCGCTGATTACATAAAATCTAATTGGGACGTGGACACACTAACCCCACAGAGCATGAAAGAGACCGTTGATAGGATCATAAACACATTTTCGTTTTTTATATCAAGCGTTTCATTTGTGTCATTGCTAGTTGCAGCAATTGGAATAATCACAACTCTATATACATCAATGCTCGAGAGAATTAAGGAGATAGGAGTGCTTAAAGCAATCGGGTACAAGAATTACCATATACTCAAGATGTTTCTATATGAAGCGGCGATAATAGGATTGGTGGGAGGGACTGTGGGGATACTTGGGGGCTTCGCATTAGCACACTTGTTAAGGGAGTTTTTCTTTAAGAGTTTACCATTTGTGTACCCCATCTTTTCGTTTGACGTTGTATTCCAGGTTTGGTTAATGTCAGTTATACTGAGCATTATCGCTGGTTTGTACCCATCATGGAGAGCCTCAAAGTTGGATCCAATTGTCGCATTGAAATATGAATGAGTTTAGTTTAATCCTCTTCAACTATTTTTTAATTAAAAACGAGTTTTAGATAAAGGTTGTACGGGGTTTTTCGCGTTCTATCTTTTTCAAAGGAAGAACTTTGGGTGAGTTCCAATTTTATATGTCTTTGTGGATTCGTATTTATCCAAGACATCGAATATTTTGACCTCTAATATTGCATAGTTAAAGCCAAGTCCAATGTTTCTCTCTTTTGTGAGAATTTCCTTTAATATGTAATAATACTCGCTTTTTGGCTCGCTAGGGGCACTATACAAGGGAACTTTTTTGCCATTTGATTTTAACACTGTCTCATTTTTAATGAGATCAATGATTATATCCGCTTTGTCTCCCTCAATGATCAACTGTTTCCTATCCGCCTCGACTCCTCTCCCAATGTACACTTGGGCTGGCAGGTAATCAACCTTCATCTTTATTTCCGCGTAAGTCTCCGCTAACTCCTCTTTAGCAACCTCAACCTCGTAGTCTAGGTCTTTGAAAGAATACCTCGCCTTTTTTACTCCCAGAATCTTCACCGGTTTACTGGGAATAATCCTTGGATACATTTCATTGAGTTTAAAAATTATGCTCAAAAAATGGCTAAGAAAATCTCTAACAGCTCCTGATCGATATAGCCACTGCCTATTCTTATCAATTGGATCCTTCTCCAGTAGGTAGAATTTGATTTTTTCTATTTCTCCAATGAGATGATAGTACTTTGTTAGGTTGATTATTAGGTCTCTTATTGGTCCTTTGTAGAGGTAGTGATCTATCATCCTGATTTTTCTCTGTGTTTCCTCGTCAATTTTCTCTAATAGTGGTTCGATTTCCTTATAGTGCTCGCAAATTGGTTTTTCTACAAAGATCATGTTAGCCTTGTCGATGAAAAATTCTAGGTACATTGCATGTGTCTCATTCGGGGACGCAATGTAGGCATATCTTGTGTTAAACTCTTGGAGCGACTCGTTTAATTTACTAAGTTCATTAATGTCAACGGTTTTCACTTTGAGGATTTCACTTGAGCCCAGTTGATTTAAGTACTCATCTACGCTTTGGGGATTCCTCGTTAGAACCATTAAAGTTATCTCTTCAATTCCATAGAGCTCGTGGAGCTCCTGTTTATCCAATTCGTTGATCACTGTGAATAGGCTTGGTAGTAGTCTCTCCTTTACTAATTGGCCGAAACCAACAACTATAAATGCTAATGGCAATAGTACTCCCTGTTTAGAAATCCAAGTTATTTTCGATGATATTACGTTTTTTCATTTTTGCATTCTTAACATTTACGGTTTATCAAATGTATTTATTGAGGAAAATATTGAATTATTTTATTTAGTCAAATGTTATCACTAAAATAAATATTTAAGTTTGAGCATGTTTTTTCAAATAAAAGACAGTATTATAATCCACGAATCGAAAAAATAAATACCAAAAGTGAGAAACTTGCAATTAAACATATCCAGAAACGCCTTCACATTTATCTCCAAAAACAGACTAGATTTTATAGGCTTTCAATGCGACAAATTCGTGAAAGTAGGAGACGAATGGCACTGCATAATACGCATACAAAAGAAACTAGTCTTGGGAGTGAAAACACTAAACGTATCATTACCAAAACTAGAAGAAATAAAATTCAATGGTTACGGACTAATAACAAAGCTTCTCATCAACGAAAAAATGATAGATCACATAGAGATAGGGGGGCCAATAAACACAACTCTAATTATTCAATACCCGCTATTAGCAAGAAAACCAAAGAGAGGAACAATTAAAATAGCGGCTCCACCAACAAACAAACACCAAAAACTAATAGACTTAAACCCAGAAGTACCAGGGGAAATAAAACAAGATAAAAACGAAAACACATTCTTAGAGGTAGAGATCCCTGAAAACGCATTAAAAAAGGGAATTACGGTTGGCTATGATGCAAAAATTGAACTAAGAGGCTTAAGCTCCTATCACTACTGCCAAGAAAACGACTGTAAAATCAACAAGGCAAGAGAGGACAACGAATTAGTAACAAAATTAACGCGAAATCATCCAGATATCGCGAAGTTAATAGAGGAAGTTAGAGAAGAAACCCATTTAATTAACATAATGAAGAGAATATACTCCTTCTTGAACCAGCACTTAGAGTATAGAACAAACTATCAACGTTACGGTGCTATATATGCACTGCAAACAGGACATGCTGCATGTGATGAAATAAGCGACTTAGTAGTAATGGTGCTAAAAAGTGTGGGTATAAACTCGAGATTTGTTAAAGGTTTCTTCATTAAAGAAGATCTGACATTAGAGGGGCATGCATGGGTGGAAATTGAAGTGAATGGAGAATGGTTGCCATTTGATCCCACAGCTAAACTGTTCGGGGTAGGGATGAGGTGGATAAAGCTTCTAGCGGAAACAAAGAAAGGAGATGAAATAATACAAGTATATGAAGGTGTTAGCTACAAAAAACCACTAATACAAATAAGCTAGGATTTAGGAGCCATACTAAGATACTTATAAATGATAATGAAGTGAATCAGGATAGATAAACCGAGCACAAAATGGAAGAGGTATCCAACAATTGCACCTATAAAGATCACGAAGATGCGCATATCTCTCCGGGTTACTTGAAGTAAAAAGGAAGGCTCCGGAGCGGTACCAAACCTCAACGTAAACTCTTTTCTAACCAGACCACTTAGTAACGTTGCTGACAGGCTAACACACAGGAAAACCACAATGAAAATCGAAGGATAAACTAGCGCGTAATGGTAGGCTATACCTGCGAGTAAAAGGATATCCGAATATCTATCTAAAATTGTGTCAAGTAGGGCTCCAAAGGCACTAGGTTTAAACCTAAGTCTTGCTATTTCCCCATCGCATCCATCAATAATTGACGAGACCTGAGCCAAGAGGCCTGCGAAAACCCAGTATTTATTATGAATCGCGAATAAAAATGCCGAAATCGTCATTAGAAGAAAACTTAATAATGAGATAGAATTAGGCGTTATCCTTGTTGCAACCAAATGCTTTGATATAAACGTCGAAATTTTTCTGTTAATATATCGTGAGATTATACCATCATCTGGTTTACCAAGCTTTTTAAGTATTGTTTTTTCGCATAATTTTAGGGACTTTTTATCCCTTAGAAGCATCAGGTTATCTGAGTGAATTTCGATTATTTCGCTTTCATTTTCGATTGTATATAGGGCTTCATCTACTGTTTTAAATCGGTAATGATCTCGACTAGTAGTCTCTATCCTACCTAGAATTATTTTAGTATCAGATTCTTTTGGTCCAGTTATCTTGAAAACTAATTGCTTCTTGTCATTAAATTCGCTTATTTTCTGCAAATTTGCACTTAAAATTTCTCTCGCTGATTCGGGGCAAACATTTATGGGTACATAAGCAATTAAAGTTTCACTTTCTAATTTAGAGAACATGTTTCCTGGAGGCTCCAAATTGTGATTTAATACCTCATATTTTATTCCCCCTCTGTCATCAATTATCTGCAACGCTTTACTTAGATCCAAATTTAACCTATTTACGAAGAACACATGTTTAAAACCCAAATCTCTAAGAGTTAAGGCCAATCTAGCGACAAGAGGTAGTCCCAATAGTTCTCTGACCGGCAATTCACCATTATTTAAATCAATTATCGCAACATACTGCATACCACTCACCATTACTAAAAGCAATGAAAAGTCTTTCGACCTCTTTTTTACAGTACAAAAGTAAAATGGGCTAACTACCATCATTAGGGTTGAGTTGATGCCGATTTACTTATTGTAGAGGGCAAGTTAAGAGGCATTGTTTTTATAAAATTTTTTAGCATTTTCATCTGCTTGGTTGTTAATCTTACATACTTTTTAACATTCTCAAGCACAACCCTTCTTTCTCCTTTTACAAGTTTTTCATAGTCCCGAGGGGTGTCAACTTCGGTCCAATAATCTCCTTTAATATCAACTACCTTTACTGTTAAACCTGCTCTTATTGCCATATTTATTATATCGGACAGGGAAAACCCTGTGTCAAAATGATTGTCCTCAATTAATTCAAATATGGTTGGTTTGAACACGAACACGCCAATATCAACATGCGTGTATTTCCTTAACCTTTTACCGATTCTCACAACATTACCGTCCTTTGTATAAATCTTTGTAGCCTCATTGACATCAACGAACTTCGGTTTACTGTCACCACCAACGATAATATCCACGCTATCCGAGAACTCGGACAATAGTTTCTTTACGATCCTCGGATGATATATGTGATCGCCCATGGAAAGCACAAAGGGTTCATCGCTGATACACTTTTTGGAAAGCAGAAAACTATATCCATTTCCAAGTTTTGGCTTTGGATTTAGCACGAGATTATAATCCACATCACTAACTGCGTTTAAAATGTAAGTTAAATGCGCATAGTTTTTGGTGTTAGCTACGATGCAGAACTTATGTATATTATTTGCTTGAAGACTCGAAAGAGGATACAAAAACAATGGTTTATCATCTATCGGCAAAAGTAGCTTTGATAAGCCACCTGTTAACTTCTGAAGTCGCCTACTGTATCCAGCAGCTAAAATGACTCCATTAGTAACAATTAGTTCCCTAGGCATAACCTATCACCTGATGGAAGTTGTTGATTGCTTAGAATGAAAAAATGAAATTTTCGCGCAAATTCAGAAAAAATAAGCAATTATAAAGCGCGTTGACTATATAATTTATAGTAGATTGGTAAAATTTAAATTTTACTTTGAACTACCACTTATTATTAAAAAACCAAGAAAAACAGAAGGGCTAAAAATGCAGTTTGAGTTGGTATAATAAGCGTTAAACTTTTAATACTTTACTGTATAGATAAATCTATAATAGACAGACGAAAAATTAGATAGTCCTACAGTCTAATATCTTGGTAATATCTACATTCGCTAATCCTCAACGCAAAAACCCTTCAAATATCTCAATCTTAGTTTTCGCAATTATTTAAAAATCATAAAATTTTTAGAAAAAATTGGAGAGGTGATAGAGTATGGGCGAAAAGATTAGAGTAGCCATAGCAGGGGTAGGTAACTGTGCTTCAGCGCTAATACAAGGAGTCTACTATTATAAAGACGTAAAAGAAGATGAGTTCGTTCCTGGATTAATACACACAAACTTTGGAGGATACCTCCCAGGAGACATAGAATTCGTAGCAGCCTTCGATGTTGACAGCAGAAAAATCGGGAAAGACCTAAGCGAAGCAATCTTTGCTGGAAACAACTGTGTAGAAAAAATCGTCGACGTACCAAGAATGGGAGTAAAGGTTCTACCAGCACCAATATTGGATGGTGTCGCACCACACATGAAAGAGGCATTCGGTGTAGTAGAGGAGGGGTACGAACCAGTAGATGTAGCAGAAGTTCTTAAAGAAGTTGACGCTGATGTCTTAATATCATACGTTCCAGTAGGTAGCGCTAAGGCAACAAGATACTATGCAGAAGCCGCATTAAAAGCCAAAGTTGGCTTCATCAACGCAATACCCGAGTTCATAGCCAGCGACCCCAAGTGGGGCGAAAAGTTTGAACAAGCAAACGTACCAATAGCTGGAGACGACATAAAAAGCCAACTAGGAGCAACAATCCTCCACAGAACACTAGTAGAATTAATGAAAAGCAGGGGCGTGAGGATCCTAGAAACATACCAATTAAACATTGGAGGAAACACAGACTTTCTAAACATGACCGACGAATCAAGACTAAAATCGAAAAGGATCAGCAAAACAGAAGCAGTAACAAGCTTGTTACCCTATGAAGTACCAACAAGAATAGGCCCAAGCGACTATGTTCCATTCCTAAAGGACACAAAGATAGCTTACATTTGGCTCAAAGGAGAACTATTCGGAGGATTCCCAGTAACAATCGATGTTAAACTATCCGTAGCTGACTCACCAGACAGCGCGGGAACAATAGTCGACGTTATTAGGGGAGTCAAACTAGCAATTGATAGAGGAGTCGGAGGCGTATTAGTAAGTCTCTCAGCATACTACTTCAAGCACCCACCAGTACAAGTACCAGATGATGTTGCAAGACAATGGGTAGAGGAATATATTGAGGGTAAGAGACTAAAATAAAAGCGGTAATCTGCATTGAAACCCCTCAACTCATTAATTAAATTAAACCTTTTTTCTCCAACTGAAAGACTCATTCTCAAAACATTTAATGCAATTAGGGAAAATATAGAGGGTTTTCTCGCAGAAAAAGATCCCAGCTCTCTAAACCCTCACGGGGAGATAAGCAGGGGATTTGACAAAAAAATAAGTGAATGGTTAATAGAATACTTAAGAAAACAAGGCTTCAGGGGAACCATAGTAACAGAAGAAAAAATAGATGTTGGCGAAAATGAAACAATCTATATCGATCCAATAGACGGTTCACTGAACGCAGCACGAGGCATACCATTATATGGAATGACAATAGCACTAAGCGAAAAAGAAAAACAAAGTACGATAACCTTTGGGTTAGTATGGGTAATTCCCGAGGATACTGTTATAATCGGGAACAAAAACGCAATAATAAGAATAACAAAGGAAGAAAAACTAACTAAAATAAGCGAATCACCTAATACAAAAGACCCAGACACAATAATAGAAACAGGAGACACAACTGGAGAAGCACTCAAAAAGATAAAGAAGAAGTATTCAATAAGGCACTTTGGGTCAATCTCGTACGCTTTCGCAAAAATGATTGAGGGAGTAATCGATGGTATTTTTGACAATTCGGGAAAACTGAAGCTAACAGACATCGCCGCATTTATCCCGATTCTCGAGAAGCTAAAAGTACCTTATCACATTGAACAAGTGAAGGTAGGGGACGGAAACGTGTTAAATCCTAGAGTGAAATTTGTGGCATCGATTAGGCAAAAAGTATTTCATAGCATAAAGATTCTTCTTTGAAGATTGTCTGTTTGAGCGTAGGTATATTTTTTAGGTTTATATTTTAGTTTTTCATTTAACTTTTTAGGTATTATCTGATAACGGATATTGGATAATTAGGTGATCTCTTTGAATAGAAAAGCACTTATCATAATCGCCGTGTTAGCTATCTCAGCTATAGTTGGTTTTTATATCTACGAGCGCTCAACAGAGAAGATAATTCTTAGAGTTTCCACTACCACAAGTCTCTATGCAACGGGTTTATTGGACGCTTTGGCAGATGCATTTAAGGCGAAAACAGGGAATATTGTTGTTCATTTTATTCCCGTTGGGAGTGGCGCTGCATTGGAGTTAGCGAAGCATGGTGATGTTGATATGGTGTTTGTTCATGCTCCGAATCTTGAAGTTCAATATATTGAGGATGGCGTATTAACCAATGGTACAATTATTGCATATAATTACTTTGTGATTGTCGGGCCAAAAGAGGATCCTGCAAATATAAATGGAACTTCACCCATTGAAGCTATGAAAAAAATTTATTTTGCAGGTGAGAATGGTACCACTGAGTTTATTAGTAGGGGTGATAACTCAGGAACACATGTCAGGGAGTTAATATTGTGGAACTTAGCGGGTTTAAACGCTTCGGGGAAAACTTGGTACATTGAAACAGGCACTGGGATGTCAAACACGTTACTTATAGCGAATGAGTATGGGGCTTACACCTTAAGTGACATTGGCACATATCTAAAACTGAAAAAAGAAGGCAGATTACCAAATCTCGAGGCCCTAGTGACGGATGGAGATATTTTAATAAATGTTTACAGCGCGTACCTAGTTAACTCAACGATGTACCCAAGTGTGAAAGTTGACTTAGCCATGGAGTTCATTAACTTTGTAAGATCTGATGAGGGACAAGATATAATTGCTAACTTTGGTGTCAGCGAGTTTGGAACGCCATTATTTTACCCTGCAAAGGGAAAAGAGGACGAGTTAAGGGAAGATTGGAATTGGCTATCAAATATGACCTTGCCACAAGTTTTCTGAAAAGGAAACAATAATAGACTTTCTCTCATATTTTAATCTAAAAATAACCTTCTCTGTTTTAAGCTCACAGGTCTCAATTTTTGCTAGGTGGCTTTCGATTGGCTTACGGCGAGATAATAGAGATTGCGGTTAGATCCCTCGCAATATCTTCTACAGCAACTTTTTTCTCAACTGCTTGGTCAATACCATTAGCCTTAAAACTCTCAAGTTCAAATTCCAAGGAGACAAAAATACTTATGAGCATATTTAACGCCATGATCGGTTTACCCACCGTACTAGTGGGATTACTTTTGTACCTACTGCTCAGCAAATCTGGACCCCTAGGAGCACTAAACTTATTGTATAGACCTGAGGCAATTATTTTGGGGGAAGCCATACTAATTACACCACTAATTGTTTCCCTCGCCTACGAGGTGTTCAGAAAAGCAAGGGAGGATTACTGGGAGGTAGCCTATACACTAGGAGCTGATGAGTTACAGGCAGGGTTAGTTATGTTAAAAGAGACGATTTCGAGCTTGATAGTGATAGTATTAATATCATTCAGCAGAGCACTCGGTGAGCTTGGGGTTGCTCTAATGGTTGGGGGTAACATAAGGGGATACACAAGGGTTTTCACGACAACAATCGCATTAGAAATCTCAAAGGGAAACTTCGAGACAGCAATCATTCTCGGCTTAATACTCTTGGGGATAATATCCACAATAACAATCGTGGTTAGAGTGCTGGGGGAGAACAAGAATGATAACAGTTAGGAACGTTTACTTTACTTATCCAAACGGAAGACATGCATTGAAGAATCTAACTTTGGATATCAAGGAGTTCCCAACTGTTATAATGGGGCCAAATGGTTCAGGAAAGACAACATTACTAAAAATACTCGCGTTAATATATAAACCAACTAAGGGAGAAGTTTGGGTAGATAATGAAAATTATTGGAAACTGCCAAAAAACAAACAACTTGATGTGAGAAAGAAAGTTGTTTACCTGCATGAGAAATCTAAACTATTTTCTTGGTCCGTGCTTGAAAACGTCGCATATCCACTGAAAATAAGAGGTTTAAATTGGGAAGAAGCAAGGAATGAGGCGGAGAGTTTATTGAGGGAATTGGGTATACAACACTTGAAAGACAGGAGTAGAAAACAACTTTCAGCTGGAGAAGCACAGTTAGTAGCTTACGCTAGGGCGGCCATCATTAAACCTAGATATTTTCTATTAGATGAACCCACCAACGCTCTTGACCAAAACAAAAGAACGATATTAGAAGATCATCTTAAAAAACTTATGAATGAGGGAACTAAGATAATTATAGCTACTCATGATGCTCTACTGGCAATTAAACTTGCTAAAAAAATAGTAATATTGGAAAGTGGGCAAACGATCAGTGAGACAACGTCCTCGGAATTGTTGGACGAGATTCAAAAGTCGATAAACGTTAGAATTAAATGAGATTTTGAATAATTAAGCGGTTAACTCTCAAATGATTTTATTCGTTATAG
>JAGSHR010000050.1 GCA_029855985.1 Candidatus Njordarchaeota archaeon | reverse complement strand
AGATGTGTATAAGAGACAGAAACAACGCTTTAAACTGTCCGAGTGAATTTGCATTGTTATGTTTTGTCAATATCCACCTCATATATATACTTGACGCGCTTTCTGTTAAGGTCATTTGTGGATGCTACTCTCTTAAGCGCTTCAACAACATTTGAGGTTATTTTCCCATACTTAGATCGATCTTCTTCATTTGAAGTTTGAAGGTTTCTAAATGTTAGAAGACCGCCTCTTATTTTCGTGGTCATATCCTCTGGGGCGCTCATCATCCATTTATAATAATCGTCTGCGCTCAATGATCCAAGGAATTCAATATCTTCGGGGTTCCATCCGCTATTTATAGCAATTTTCAAAGCGACTTCGTCGATAGTCATACTCTTTGATTGCTCTCGTAAACTATCGATTTTACCAACCAAGCCAGCGTGTTTGATCCTCCTTATACTCCAAGAATCTCTTGGATCAACATTCTTTAGGGCATCCTCATGGACTTTAACGTATTCTTCGATATATCCTGATACATCTTCTCCATACTCTTCCAGTACATCAATTGCAGAAGAAAAATCATTTAGATTTATTTTATCAATATCGCTCTTTATTATGGAGTGAAGTTCCGATTTGAACTCTTCAATATTATCTTTAAATGAGTCTGAATAAATATCCCATGCTCTAGAGAGAGCCTCCCTTGTAATATCAGACTCTATATCCCTAGAAATATTTGATACTTTTTCTTTAAACATCTCCATGTTTGAAAAACCATGATTTAATAGCTCTATAATCTCTTTATCATATGTGGCGCTCCTAAGAGATAAGTTTGTTGCAATTGACTTATATTTTTTCGTATTTTCATCTTCCTCTTTTTCTTCATCAGACAATATCGAAAGCCAAGAATTGCTATGCAATTGCTCCTGAATAAACTCAAATGGTAGAGCACCATCAGATTTATAGTAGGACCAACAAAATAGGACAACATGTGTTAGCCATTCTTCGATAAGCCTCTGTTCTTGCCCCTCTACAACCAACCAAAAATCCTCAACCACCCTCTTTATTTTCTTTATAACACGTATGTTTTTAATATTCAGCTCTTTTGTTAAGTCCAATACTTTACTGTAATACGCTGAATCAGACGATATAACGCATTTCAAATTTTCATCGAATGGCGGATCGTAGTTAAGCTCTATATCTACAACCTTTTCCCTGTACTTATTAAAATCATCTTTATCTTTCTCACTATCAAGTGATTTCTCGTTAAATATGAGAATAACCTTACATGATTTTCTTTGGGCAAGCTCGTCCACCAACCCCATGACCTCTTTGACTGTAAGCGCCTCACTTTTCCTCTCAATATCATCTATACAGATCACATAGTTGTTAACCATCCCATATTCCATGGAAGCAATAAGTGTTGCGTATTGCTTCACAAATGGGGCGTCTTTTGAGAATTTGGTTAACCAGCCAAGAAGTGGTGCATTTCTTTTAGACTTCTCTACTGCACCTCTTACCCACGGAAGGCGGTTAAATATTTTACTCTCTTCTTCAAAGGAGCTATCAAAATTACTATCAATTATACCTTCTGACTTTATTGGCTTTGATGAATGGAAAATAGATTGTTTTACATCTTTAAGGCTTGTTTTACCAAAGAGTGAAATGTAGCTATATGCAACCTGTTCACATTGGGGTGACTTTATGTAATTGTTAATGTATTCATTCCAAAAATATGTCTTACCGACGCCCCACTTCCCTTTCACAACCGCTACCTGCATGTCACTGGCAAAGAAAGCATCAAGGGATTGCTTAATTATTTGCACGATATCTCCTTAAAAACATAACAGTGTAATAGACAGCGCGCACAAAATAGCGTGATAGACAGCGCGCTGCCTATCACGCTATTTTGTGCGCGCACGGGTATTTATCCACAGCCTTTTCCTCTCGAGGCGCCCATCCTTTTGCATTGGGCTTTCCTCATGGCC